>CAITBU010000356.1 GCA_903890595.1 uncultured Holophagaceae bacterium
AAGCTGGCCACCAGCTGCACCACCACCGTGCCACCGGCGCCCAAGGACAACCCCGAGGCCGTGGTGATGGAGGTGTTCACCAACACGCCTGCCGTGGCCGATGCCCGGGCCGGCGTGATGGAGTTTCTCCTCATCAACCACCCCCTGGACTGCCCCATCTGCGACCAGGCCGGCGAGTGCAAGCTGCAGGACTACTCCTACAACTACGGCAGCGGAGACAGCCGCATGGAGGAGACCAAGCGCCGCTATCGCTACGAGGACCTGGGCGCCAAGATCGTCATCGACAAGAACCGCTGCATCCACTGCACCCGCTGCGTCCGCTTCACGCGGGAGATCAGCGGTGGTGGTGAGCTGACCGTCGCGAACCGGGGCTCCCGCTTGGAAGTCACCACCTACGCCGGCAAGACCATGGACCAGAACCCCTTCGCCGGAAACGTGGTCGACCTCTGCCCCGTGGGTGCGCTCACCAGCCGGGACTTCCGGTTCCGCAAGCGCGTCTGGTACCTCAAGAGCGTCCCCTCCATCAGCCGCTACTCGGCCCTGGGCAACCCTGTGTGGATCGACCACGAGGGCAACCGGGTGCACCGCCTACGGCCCCGCCCCCTCGAGGGCAAGGAGACCACCCTCTTCATCAGCGACCAGGAGCGGGCGGCCTACGAGGTCTACAACCGCGAGGACCTGACCCCCGCCCCCAGCCTGCAGGGTGCGCCCGCCAGCTCGGACGCCATCGCCGATGCCCTCCGGGCCGCCGGACCCGTGGCCGTCATTGGGCAGGGTACCTTCGGCTGCGACGCTGCCCAGCGCCTGGGCGACCTGGCCAGCTCCGAGGACCTGCGCTACGGCAGCGGGGACCGCGCCTTCCCCATGGTCCTGCCCCGCTTCCAGACCAGCGCCGATGGCATCGTGAATCGGCGGGGCTTCACCGAGCGCGGCTTCCGCTTCGGAGTCCTCCTCGACCTGCTCGCCAAGGTGCAATCCGGTGCCGTGAAGGCCGTGGTGGTGCTCCATGACGCCGACTTCTCCAGCGCCGAGGAGACCGCCCTGCTGGGGCAGATTCTCCAGGCCGCCAGCTTCAGCCTGGCCCTGGAAGTGGCACCCTCCGCCCTGGGCCGTGCCGCCACCGCTTGGCTGCCCATCACCAGCGCCGCCGAGGAGACCGACTTCATCGTCAACCACGACGGTGATCTGCGCCGCTACCAGAAGGCCCTGCAGGCCCCCAAGGGCGTCCGCACCGTGCCCGCCTGGGTCAAGGACCTCGCAGCAGTTCCCGCGCTGGCCTAGACCAAGGCTCTTCCCCTTTGAAAAACGGGCGCCAGCGGCGCCCGTTTTTCATGGAACAGCGGTTCGTACCTACTTCTTGATGACCTTGGCATCTTCCACGAGGATGGGGTAGACGTAGCCAGAGCCCAGGTCCTTGTCCGTGCCCACGACGCCCTTGGCGGTGACCACATCGCCCTTGGCGACGGTGTCCTGGGTGGTGATGGTGACGTCGTTGGTGCCCTTGCTGGCGTCGCCGCTGCCGTCCTGGATGTGCAGCCAGTTCTTGCCCATGACGCCGGCGCTGTACTTCACGACCTTGCCGCGGACGGTGACGGTCTTGCCCTTGATGCTGCCCTTCTGGGCCCAGAGCTCGGCCACGGTGCGGGCATCGGCGCCACTGGCCTTCTCGACCTTGCCGACCTCGATCCCGGGGGCGGTATTGGCCACACCGGCATGGGGGTTGGTGGGAGCGGCACCTGCGGGAGCGGCGCCCATGGCGGGGGCAGCGGCAGTGCCGCCAGCGGGCCCCAGGTTGCCGAAATAGATCTCAGCGAAGGTGCGCTTCAGGGTCTTGGACTCGAAGTTGGCCATGAGCATGGGGTTGCCAATGGTCACTTCCTGGCCCTTCTCCAGCTTGGCTTCGGGGACGGCGGCCCAGACTTCGCCCTTGGCGGTCTTGAGGCGCAGGTAGCAGTAGGGGGAGGCGTCGATCCGCTCGAGCACTTTGCCCGTAAGGGCTTCAGCGGTGGCGGGGGCCTGGGCGACCACGCCGGGCTGGGTGGGGGCGGCCACAACTGGATCGGAACCCTTGCCCTTGTTGGACTGGCAGCCGAGAGCGGCCAGTGCCGCGAGGAGAACAGGGAAGGCGATGCGCATGGATGAGGCTCCTTGGAGAATCCGGGACCTTGGACTGGACCCGGGGCGACCCCCATCATCCCATGAGCGGACCGGGATGCCGATGGGAGATGACAGACCGGCCCCCCTCCGGAGGTCAGTGGGGGCGTCGGGCGGGATCGTCCCAGAAGGGGTAGAAGCAGTACCACTGGCTGGGGTGGCGGCGGATGAGGGCCTCCAGGTCGGCCACATAGGCCCGCAGACCGGCCTCGATGGCCGGGCCCCGCTCGCCCCGAATCCCGGAGACCTGGATGGGTGGGCCGAAGGTGGCATGGAAGTGCCGGTCCTCGTCCACGAAGAAGAAGCTGGTGACGATGGGGGCGCCGGTCATGGCCGCCAGCTCCCAGGGGCCCCGGGGAAAGCTCACCTCCCGGCCGAAGAAGGGAACCGAGAGTCCGTTCAGGCTGAAGTCCCGGTCCCCCTGCATGCCCACCAGTGCCCCCTGCCGCAGCAGAGACACCAGGGGCAGGGTGGAGAACCCGGTGCCACCCACCGGGATGCCCACCACCCCACTCTGGGTGCGGAGGCGCTCCCGGAGTCGCTCCACGGCTTCGAAGCGGTCCGGCTTGTACACCGTGTGGATGCGGAGGCCCCGCTCCCGGAGGAGGATGCCACCGAGCTCGTAGTTGCCGGCGTGGGCCGTGAGCAGGATGACCCCGCGGCCCTCGGCGATGGCCCCGTCCAGGTGCTCGACGCCGTCCAGGCTCGCGAACTGCGCCAGGGCGTCTGCCGGGGGGCGCTGACCATAGAAGAAGAAGTCCACCCAGGAGCGGGCGTGCTGGCGCACCATCTCCCGGGCGGTATGGGCCACCTTCGGGTGCTCGGAGGGCAGGCTCAGGACCCGGGCCGTGTTGCCGAGGATGGCCTCCAGATAGCGAGGCCGGAGCAGCATGAAGGCATCGGCGATGCCGTCGGCGGTGTCGTGGCAGCGCTCCCGTCGGGTGATGGTCCGGGCGAGCACCAGGAAGAGGGGGAACAGGGTCCCGAACACGGCCGCATAGAGGAGACCGAGGAGCTTGCTGTCGGACTGCATGCGGTCCTGCATGGTCGGTCCTAGCGCCAGACGTTCTGGTTGGGGTTGCGGGTATCCATCTCCTGCCAGAGCCGCTGCAGGCTCTGGAGACGCTCGGGGTAGGCCAGCTGAAGCTGGTCGAGGGTGGCCTCGTCCTCAGCATCTAGGGCGCTGGGGTCTTCCAGGACCTCGGCGGGGAACTCGGGGAACACCTGGCCCAGCAAGGCCCGGTCAAAGCCCCGGACGCTGAGGGTGCGGATGCCCGGGGTGTCGACCAGGATGCCGCTGGCGGCGCCGGTCTCGGGGTCCAGGGGCAGCCACCGGGCGGCGGTGGTGGTCTGGCGGCCGGTCCCGAAGCGGGTCAGGCCCCCGGTCTTCAGGCCCAGGTTGGGCAGGAGGGCGTTCACCAGGGTGCTCTTCCCCACGCCGCTGTGGCCCACCAGGACCACCACCCGGTTCTGGAGCAGCAGGCGGAGGGGCTCGATCCCCTCGCCCTTCATGGCCGAGGTCTCATGGATGGCCACCCCCTGTCCCCGGAGGGGGTCCAGCTCGGGCAGCGTGTCCTTCAGGGAGGCCCGGTCCCGCTTGGTAATGAGGACTCGGAAGGTGAGGCCCGCATCCAGGGCCAGCACCTGGGCGCGCTCCAGGAGGCCCGGGCGCAGCGGGGGGTCCACCACGGCGGCACAGATCCAGAGCTCGTCGGCGTTGGCGCAGATGAGCTGCCAGGGCTCCCGGTCATCGCTGCCGCCGCGCTTGAGCAGCGTGCGCCGGGGCGTCACGGCCACCACCTGGGCCTGGGGCCGCTTGGCGTCCGTGGCTTCCTGGGGCATGGGCACGTAACGCACCCGGTCCCCACACACCAGGTGGACGCCCTTCAGCTTGCCCCCCAGGGTGGCGCACAGGATGCTGCCATCCGCCAGCTCCAGGTCCACCCACTGGCTGTGGCGCTGGATAAGGGTGGCCTCCGGCAGGTGCAGCCAGGGCGCCGCATCCGGCAGGCGGAGGAGGGCTTCGGCGTCGTGGGACTCGATGCCCGTCTCCAGGCGCTCTGCTGTTCGCTGCCGCCGCTTGCTGTCCGCTGCCCGCTCCCGGGAGTAGGTGTCCCGGTGGTCCATGTCCTGGGCCTCCCGGCTCTGCCCGAGGCGGTACTTGCGGCTCATTCGGCAGCCTGGTGCGTCATGCCCGGCCTGCGAAGTCGCCGGTCTCAGTGCTGACCTTCACCCGCTCACCTTCCTTGATGAAGAGGGGCACCTTGATCTCGATGCCGGTCTCCAGCTTGGCGGGCTTGGTGACGTTGCCGCTGGCCGTGTCGCCACGGGCGCCGGGCTCGGTGTAGGTGACGATCAGCTCCACCTGGGTGGGCATCTGCAGGCCGATGGGGTTGCCGTTGAACTTCTGGATCTGCGCAATCAGGCCCTCGGTGAGGTAGTCCAGAGCATTGCCCAGCAGGTCCGGGCCCAGGGTGTGGGTCTCGTAGGTCTCCTGGTCCATGAAGTGGGAGCCCTCGCCGTCGCTGTAGAGGTAGCTGGAGGGAGCCATCACGAGGTCCGGCTCCTTGAACTTGTCGCCGGCCTTGAAGGTCTTGTCGAAGACCGCCCGGGTGAGCAGGTTCCTCATCTTGATGCGCACCAGCGTCTGCCCGCCGCGGGCCGTGGGGGTGGAGATCTCCACGTCCAGGCTCTGGTAGGGCACGTCCTCCAGTTCGAAGAACATCTTGCGCTTGATCTCGATGGCTTCGAGCAGGGCGGCCATGGGCATCTCCGTTGGGTCAATCCTCCATTCTACCTGGACTCTCCCGGCGGGTCCCCCGGGTAGAATCAGTCATCCATGGCAGATCCAACGGTCATCGGCAGGTACCAGGTGCTTCGCCCCCTCGGCCAGGGGGGCATGGGCTCGGTGTACCTGGCGGAGGACCCACTCCTCAAGCGCCGGGTGGCCATTAAGGTGGTGCGGGTCGGCGGTGCCACCCGCCAGAAGGCCCTGCTGCGGTTCCACCGCGAGGCCGAGATCAGCGCCCAGCTCAACCACCCCAACCTGGTGACCGTCTTTGACGTGGGCGTGGAGGAGAGCGTGGGTCCCTTCCTGGCCATGGAGTACGTGGAGGGTAAGAGCCTGGCGCGCCATATCAAGGACAAGAGCCTGGACAGCGAGGCCGCTGTGCGGGTGCTCATCCAGGCCATGCGCGCCCTCCGGGCGGCCCACCGGCAGGCCATCATCCACCGGGATGTGAAGCCGGACAACATTCTGCTCAGCGAAGAGGGCCGGGCCAAGCTCATGGACTTCGGCATCGCCCGGAGCATGGCCCACCCGGGGGCCGAACCCGACGAGCCTCTGGAGCCACCGGTGGCGGACCCCGAGAGCTTTGCCCACACCGTGGCCCTCCGCCTGACTTCCACCGGGAGCTTCATGGGCTCTCCGGCCTACGCGCCCCCGGAGGTCCTCCGAGGTGAGGAGGGCACCCCGGCTTCTGACCGCTATAGCTTTGCTGCCACGGCCTTCGAGCTCCTCACGGGCCAGCTGCCCCACCCGGGGAAGGTCATCACGGAGATTGTCATCCACGCCCTGCGGGAGCCCGTGGCCCTGCCACCCGACCTGGACCCGGCCCTGGGGGCGGTCTTCCAGCGGGCCCTCTCCGCCAACCCTGCCGAGCGTCCCATCACCCTTCGGGACTTCCTGGAGGAGCTGATCGACGCCCTGCCGGGGCCAGCCAGCATGCGGGAGCGGCTCTTTGCGGCCCTGAGCCAGGAGGACGACGGCAGCAACCTGTCCACGGCGCGCTTCCGGGCTCCTTCCGGAGCGATGGAAGTGCCCCTACCCCCCGAGGCCCAGAAGCGACCGACCCAGCCTCTGCGCATCCGCCTGGCAGAGGATCCGGTGGAGACCTACCTGGCGTCCCGGCGGACCCCCGCCCCGGCCCCCGAGACTGAGGTCACGAACCCGAGCCGGAAGTGGTGGTGGCTGGCCGCCGTCCTGGGCTTCCTCCTGGTGGCGGCTTGGGTGGTGTCCCTGATCTTCCGGGACCTCACGCACCCCTGAGGGGCCTTCAGGCGAAGGTTCGCATCAACAGGAACAGGGCCCCGTTCCAGCAGGCGTGGACCAGGAGCGGGGTCCGCAGGCTGCCCGTGTGGCGGAGGGCCAGGCCCATGGCGAGGCCCAGGGTGGCCAGCACGGGGAGGCCGGCGGGCTGCAGGTGGATGGCACCGAACAGCAGCGACGTGATGATGAGGGCCACAGTGGTGCGGCCCGTGCGGGCCAGCACCGGCAGGAGGAAGCCCCGGAACAGGAACTCCTCAAAGAGGGGCGCCAGGCCAGCCACCGTCAGGAACAGGACCAGACCTGGCCCCAGGCCGGCGGCGCTGCGCAGGAGCTCTTGCAGGTCCCGCTGGGGGCTCTGCTCGGGCCGCAGCACGAGGCTCGACAGGGGTGCCACCACCAGGACCATGGCCACAGCCAGGCAGAGGAAGGCCCCGCCCCAGGCCAGGTCCCGGCCGGCCCGGCCCGGCGCCACCCGGCGCCAGAGGTCGGCTGGGGTGGCACCCTCCGCCCGACAAATCAGGGCCAAGCCCAGGGCGGCATGGAGGCCGTAGCCGAGGGGCACCGCCGCCCAGCGCAGGCTGGGCCAGGGCAGGAGGAGGGCCGCAGCGACCTGCCCCGCCACGAAGAAGCCGAGGAACCACACCAGGACCACCAGGGCGGCGGCCCGCCCGGACAGGCCCCAGGCCGGCAGGGGTGGGGGCGGGGCTGGGCGCGGTGCGGAGAGCAGGTAGATGCCGAAGCCCAGGCCGCCCGCGGCTGTCGCCAGACCGACCAGGGCCAGGATCGAGAGAGCCGCCATCCGGGCGAGGAGGGCCGCTCGGGCCTTGGCGCGGAGCGGCTCAGCTCCGCCCTCCCGGTCCAGGAGGCGGGCCTCCAGGAGGTCGGCGGCATACCCGCTTCCCAGGCGCCGCTGGACGTCGCGGCGGTCCGCAGCTGAGGGGAGCGGCCCGCCGGCATGGGCGGCCAGGCAGACCCTCCGGAAGGACTCTCCGCCGGGCCCGGTGGGCGTGGCGGCCTGGATCCAGTCGGTGGCCGGTTTGGCGGGCTGGCCCGACTCGGCCTCCAGCACTGCCAGCAGGGCCCGGTCCCAGGGCTCCTTGAGGGGCATCTCCGCCTTCATGGCCCCGGCCCGGCCGCTCCCCAGCAGGCGGGAAGCCCCCAGGGCCGTCTCGGCCAAGCGTCCCTGGAGCGAGGCCATGGCTGCTGGTCGACGGGCGGCTTCCCGGCGGAGGCGGAGGGAGGAGCCCACGACCAGCAGAGCCAGCAGGGCCAGCAGGACCAGCAGGGGATCGGCCCAGCGGCGGTCCGGTTGCCAGGGGGTGGCGGGACGGGGTTCCATGCTCTCAGCCTACGCTGGCCGCCCTCAGAAGGGCGGGAGTCCGGTGCGGCGGTAGCGCCGCTCGGCCCAGCGCAGGTAGATGCGGTTGAGCAGGCGGGGCAGGCCCGGGAGGGCGAGCAGGGGCGCCAGCCAGCGCCAGCCCGGCAGGCGCCGGGCGATGGGCCGGAGCAGGTCAGCCCCGGCCCAGACCTGGCGACTGGCCAGGTCCAGGCCGTGGATCTCCCGCTCCAGGGGCAGGCCCGCCAGCTCCGGGGCCATCTGGATCAGGTCGGGATCCCGCAGGGAGACCGCGTGGATGAGCCCCATTCGGTCCCGCCGGGCCAGCCAGAGCGTCATCCGGCAGCACAGGGTACAGGCGGGGTCGAAGGCCAGAATCAGCGGGGCGGGCATCGGGGGATGATGCCATGGCTGGCGGCCCTTGGGGTGTGGTCCTTCAGGGCGTGCGCTAAGGTGGAAGGTTCGGAGGCTCTCATGCCCTTTTCCCACCCCATCGAAGTTCGCTTCGGTGACCTGGACGCCATGGGCCACGTGAACAACGCCATGGTCGTGACCTACCTTGAGCAGGGCCGCTTCCAGTGGTGGCGCAGCTACCTGGGCGGCCGGAAGTTCCAGGAAGAGGGCTTCCTGCTGGCCCGGGTGGAGCTGGACTACCGGATGCCCATCCTCCTGGGGGACGATGTGCGGGTGGAGCTGCACTGCACCCGGGTGGGCAACAGCTCCTTCGAGCTCAGCTACCGGGTCACCAAGGGCCTGGGTGGCGAGCTGTTCGCCGAGGGCAAGTCCGTGCAGGTCATGCTGGACTTCGCCACCAACCGGGCCAAGCCCCTCTCGCCGGTCACGCGGGAGTGGCTGGAGGCCCAGTCCTGATGCTGCTCGGCACGGCGGTCTGGGACGAGGGCGGGGGCCTGCGCCAGGCCCTGGTGGCTCGCCTGGCCTCCGGCCGCACGGCCGATCTGAACCGCATCGAGGCCATCCGCCTGCGCAAGCTGGGGGAGGCTGATCCGGACCGCCTGGCGGAGGTGCTGGTGCCCGCCAGCCTGAGGCAGGTCCTGGCGGGTGGTCCCCGGGCCCTGGCCCGGGTGCGCCAGGCCGTGGCCTATGCGGAAAAGTGGGACCGGCGCGGCACCCTGCCGGACAGCCTGACGCCGGCGACCGGGGGCCAGGGTCCCTGCCTGCCTCGGCCTTCCCTCCTGCGCCGCTTCGACGGCACGCAACTCGACCGCTTCAGCCTGCGGGGTCCGGACCGGGAAGTGGCGGCGCTCCCCCTGCCCACCCTGGCGGCCATCGGCCTGGCCGGGGGCGGGGTCGCTGGGTTCTGCCTCGCTCTGGAAGAAGACTCGGGTCCGTTGCTGGGGGCCTGGCTCAGCGACGCCTGGCCTGAGGGCAGCCTGGAGTTTCGGGCCGGGGCCTCCCGCCGCACCGTACCCACCCGGGCCTGGGAGGGCCTCGACCTGCCCCCGCTGCGGGCCGGGGAGGTCGTGCTCCTGCCGCCCCCCAGGCTCCGGCCCTTCCCCCACCTGCCGGCGGGGACAGTGCTGCAGCTTGGCGCCGCTTTTGATCAGCTGACCGTACGCCTGGGGCCCGAAGGCCTGCACCCCACCGTCCAATAGGTTGCGGCTTCAGGCCCGCATCAGGCCAGCGATGAGAAAGGCCATCTCGAGGCTCTGGGTCCCGTTGAGGCGGGGATCGCAGCCCGTCTGGTAGGCCTTGGCCAGGTCCGTGCGGGAGGGCCCTTCCGTGCCCCCGGTGCACTCCGTGACCGCTTCCCCCGTGAGCTCGATGTGGACGCCACCGAGGCGGGAGCCATGGGCGCGGTGCAGCTCAAAGGCCTGCTTGAGCTCGGAGAGGATGGCTCCGAAGTCCCGGGTCTTCATGGTGCGGGTGGCGCCCCCGCCCAGGTCCACCGCGACGCTGGCGCCGTTGCCGTGCATGGGGTCGCAGCTCCAGAGGACCGGATGACCCGAGGCCTGGACCGCCCGGAGCAGGGGGGGCAGGGCTGCTTGGATCCGCTCGGCGCCGAAGCGCGGGATCAGGGTGATGCGACCGGGCTCGCGGCCCGGGTCCAGACGGTCCAGCAGGGCGGTGAGGTCCGCCGGGGTGGCGGCGGGTCCCACCTTCACCCCGAGGGGGTTGCGGATGCCCCGCAGGTACTCGATGTGAGCCCCGTCCAGCTGGCGGGTGCGCTCACCCACCCAGAGGGTGTGGGCACCCAGGTTGTAGTGCCCGGTACCCTCCCCGACCCAGCGGGTGAGGGCCTCCTCGTAGGGCAGGAGCAGGGCCTCGTGGCTGGTAAAGAAGTCGATGCGCTCCAGGACCTCCCGCTGCACGCCACCGAGGGCCTCGAGGAAGTCGAGGGACTCCTTCACCTGCTCCAGGGTCCGGCGGTAGGCCGGGACCTCCCCGGCGGTCCCGGGTAGCCCCCAGCGCTCCGGGTGGTGCAGGTCGGCGAAGCCGCCCGCCGCCAGGGCTCGCAGGTGGTTGAGGGTCGCTGTGGCGTGGAAGTAGGCCTGGAGCAGACGGTCCGGGTCAGGTCGGCGGGAGGCCTCGTCCGCTTCTGAACCATTGATCAGGTCCCCCCGGTAGCTGGGGAGGGTGCGGCCGAGGACCTCCTCGGTGTCGCTGCTCCGAGGCTTGGCAAACTGGCCCGCGATGCGGCCCACACGGATCACCGGCTTGCGGCCGCCATGGGTGAGGGCCACGGACATCTGGAGCAGCACCCGGAGCTTGCCCTCGATGGCCTCGGGGGCGCAGTCCTGGAACTGCTCGGCGCAGTCCCCGCCCTGCAGGAGGAAGCGCCGGCCCTCGGCGGCCTCCGCCAGCAGGGTCCGGAGGCGGTCCACCTCCTGGGGCACCACCAGGGGTGGCAGGCGGCGCAGGCGGGCGAGGACACCCTCCAGGGCGGAGGGATCCTCGTAGACCGGCTGCTGGAGGGCCGGGTGGTGCTGCCAGCTGTGGGGGGTCCAGGACGCCATATCCCATTCTGGCCTGGATTCGCCTTGGTGGCTCAGCCCAGGGCGAGCATCCGCTCCAGGGGCTTCAGGGCGCGCCGCCGCAGGTCCTCGTCGAGGTGGATCTCCGGCTGCAGGTCCCGGAGGCAGAGGTAGAGCTTCTCCAGGCTGTTCAGCTTCATGTAGGGGCAGAGGCTGCAGTTGCACCCGCTGTCGGCGGGGGCCGGGATG
>CAITBU010000357.1 GCA_903890595.1 uncultured Holophagaceae bacterium
ACCGGCGGCAAAGAGAAAAAACGGGAAGATCAGGTCGGTGAAGGTGCACCCGTTCCACTCAGCGTGGGCCAGAGGTGGGTGGACGGCACTCCAGGTGCCCGGGTTGTTCACCAGCACCATGCCGGCGATGGCGAAGCCCCGGAAGGCGTCCAGGGACGCCAGGCGCGGGGCGGCGCTCATGCCTGCTCCCGCCGACCGAAGGCGGGATCAATGCGCAGGAAGCCCGTGAGCACGATGGAAGGCAGCGTCGCGCAGCAGACCCAGATGAAGAAGTTCAGGTAGCCCAGGCGCTCCTGGATCCAGCCGCTCACCATGCCCGGCAGCATCATGCCCAGGGCCATGAAGCCCGTGGCGATGGCGTAGTGGGCGGTCTTGTGCGGCCCGTCGGCGATGAGCACCATGAACATGATGTAGGCCGTGAAGCCGAACCCGTAGCCGAACTGCTCGATGGCGATGGCCGAGGCCACGGTGACCAGCGAGGTGGGCTGGGCGATGGCGAGGTACACGAAGGCCAGGTTGGGGATGTGGACGGCGATGGTCATGGGCCACAGCCAGCGCCGGAGGCCCATGCGAGAGATCGCAAAGCCGCCCACGAGGCCACCGGCGGTGAGGGCCAGCATGCCGATGGTGCCGTAGACCAGGCCCACCCGGGCCGTGGACAGCCCCAGGCCGCCCTTGGTCACGGGGTCCAGGAGGAAGGGGGTCATGAGCTTCATCACCTGCGCCTCGCCCAGGCGGAAGGTGAGCAGGAAGCCCAGCACCAGGGCGATGTCAGGCCGGGCGAAGAAGCTGCGGAAGGTGGCGAGCGCACCCTGGAAGAGGCCCGTGGACGCCTCCGAGGGGCCGTCCACCGCAGGCCGTGGCAGCACGGTGCGGTGCCAGGCGAAGAGGCCGAAGAAGAACACCGCCAGGGCGCCGAACACCGCCATCCAGGCCCGCTTGGGATCGCCCGTGCGCTCCGTGAGGCGGCCCGCCGCCAGCACCAGACCGCCCTGCCCCGCAATCATCGCCCCCCGGTAGAAGGCGCTGCGCAGTCCCACGAAGGCCGCCTGTCGCTTCTCGGAGAGGGCCAGGAGGTAGAAGCCGTCCGCAGCGATGTCGTGGGTGGCCGAAGCGAAGGCCGCCACCCAGAACACCCCCAGGGTGAGGCGGAAGAAGCCGGGCATGGGGATGGCCACCAGCAGCAGGGCGAAGGCCGCCCCCAGGGCAGCCTGAGAGAGCACCACCCAGCGGCGCTTGGTACCCAGCAGGTCCACGACGGGCGACCAGAGCGGCTTCACCACCCAGGGCAGGTAGAGCCAGCTGGTGTAGAGGGCGATGTCGGTGTTGGCGATGCCGAGGTTCTTGTAGAACACCACGGACAGGACCATCACCGTGACGTAGGGCAGCCCTTCGCCAAAATAGAGCGACGGCACCCACGACCAGGGCGAGGCGGCCAGGCGCTCAGCGCGGGAGGGGGTGGCTGTGTCCATCCTCAGGCCTGGAGGGCGGCGCGGACGCTGCCCTGGACTGCGGCGAGGCGGGCTCGGGCCTGCTCGGGGTCCAGGCCCAGCAAGAGGGCGACGATGGCCGGCTTGACCTCATTCCCGCAGGCCTCGAAGGCGGCGCGGGCCGGAGCCTCCTCCGCCCCAGTGGCCAGGGCGACCAGGCGCACAGCCCGACGCACCAGCTTCGCGTTGGTGGGGCGCACGTCCACCATGAGGTTGCCGAAGACCTTGTGGAGCCGCACCATCACCGCCGAGGACAGGGTGTTGAGGGCGATCTTCTGGGAGGTGCCCGCCTTCAGGCGCGTGCTGCCGGAGATGACCTCGGGGCCGGTGTCCAGCGTGATGCCGATGTCC
>CAITBU010000358.1 GCA_903890595.1 uncultured Holophagaceae bacterium
GCCGGTGACGGTGAAGTAGAGAAGCAGTGCCGCCAGGCCGGCCGTCACCCGGATGAGGTTGGCGGACAGGGGTGGAAACCCACCCGCCAGGCCGTACTTGCTGAAGAGCAGACCCACGGACTGCCCCAGGGCGCCGCCCATCCCCAGCAGGACGCCGCGCCAGAGGTGGGGATGGGCCTCGCCCTCGCCGCCATCCCACACCACCCAAGCCACGCCTCCCAGGGTGGCGGCCATGGCCGCCAGGTGCGCCAGTCCCAGGCTCTGCCCCAGGAAGGCCCAGGCCAACAGGGTGCTGAAGATGGGCGAGAGGGTCATGAGCAGCATGGCCAGGCGGGCGCCAATGAGCACGAAGGCCTCGAACAGCACGGCATCCCCGAGGGCGAAGCCGATGAAGCCGGACAGGCCCAGCCAGCCCAGGCGCGCGCCGCCGGCCTGATAGGGAAAGAGGGTGCCGTAGAGGGCGAGGTGCAGCAGGAGCAGGGTGCCCCAGGCCATGAGCAACCGGCTCAGGTTGACCGAAGCCGAACCCACCCGGCGGCCCGCCACCATGAAACAGACGGAGTTCAGCGACCAGCAGAGCGAGGTCAGGAGGGCGGCGGCTTCCCCGGCGTGGTTCAAACGAACAGCTCCAGGATCCCGTTGCTCATGAGCATGCCCCGGGCCGTGAGGCGCACCTTATCGTCATCCCAGGCCACCAGACCTTCCCGGGCCAGGGCCCGCAGGCGGGCCTCCCAGGCGTCCACCAGGGGGCTGAGCTTGCGGCTCACAGCCAGGGCCCGCAGCTCGCCCCAGGCGAGGCCCCGGTGCATGCGCAGGCCCAGCAGGGGGATCTCCGCGAGGGCCTCCGCGGGGTCCAGGTCCTGCAGATCCAGGGTGCCCCGGCCTTCCACCCAGGCGGGGATCACACTGCTCTCGGTCCAGCGCAGCTCCCCCAGGTGAGAGGCAGCAGCAGGCCCCAGGCCCAGGTAGGGGCGGCGCTCCCAGTAGCGGGTGTTGTGGATGGCCAGGCCGCCGGGTCGGGCGTAGTTGCTGATCTCGTAGGGCGCCAGCCCCAGGGCGGGTAGCTCCCGCTGGAGGGCCTCGAAGGCATCCGCTATGGCGTCTTCCGAGGGCAGGGTCAGGCGGCCCGCAGCGATCTCGGCCCGCAGGGGGCAGGCCTTATCCAGGTCCAGCAGGTAGACGCTGAGGTGGTCCAGGCCCGTGGCCACCAGGGTGCGGGCGTCCTCCAGCACCTTGGCCAGGGACTGGCCGGGGATGCCCACCATGAGGTCGGCGCTGCGCCGCTGGAAGCCCGCCTGTCGCGCCAGCTCCAGGGCCGCCAGGGCCTCGGCCGCACCGTGGATGCGTCCCAGGCGGGCCAGTAGGTCATCGTCGAGGGCCTGCACGCCCAGGCTGATGCGGTCCCAGCCCAGGCTGCGGGCGGCCTGGAGCCAGCCCAGATCCACGGTGCCGGGGTTGGCCTCCAGGGTGGCCTCCACCAGCGGGGAGAGGTCAAAGGCGGCGCCCAGGGCGCTGGTGAGGGCGGTCAGCTCCTCCTGGCTCAGGAGGGACGGTGTGCCGCCCCCCAGGTAGAGGGTGTCCACGGCGGGGTGGCCCAGATCCTCCCCCCAGGTGGCGATGTCAGCCAGTAGGCGCTGGACGGTGGCGGCCTGGAGGCTGCGGTCCCGGGTGGTGGTGAAGGAGCAGTAGGTGCACCGGTCCACGCAGAAGGGCACGTGCAGGTAGAGGCCCAGAGGCTCTGCCTGTGCCGCAGTCCGGAGGCGGGGCAGGTGGCCCCGGAGGTCAGGGTGCAACCATCACCTGCAGGAAGTCCCGGCGCAGGCTGGCGACCTCCCCGGGAAAGCGCCAGGGGGGCTGGGTGGGGCTGGCGGCTCGCTCCAGGTCGGCATAGCGCTGCTGGAGCCGGAGGCGCTGGGCTGCTGGCAGGGGTCGGCCCAGGCCGGTGTGGACCTCGAGGCGCTGGAGGTTCTGCCGCAGGTGGGCGGCCTGGGTGCGGTAGAGAAAAGTGGCTAGCAGC
>CAITBU010000359.1 GCA_903890595.1 uncultured Holophagaceae bacterium
AGGATGGCCCGGGCTGCGGCGACCGCATCTTCCGGGAACACGTCGGCAGCGAGCTCCATGAGCTCCGGATACTCGCACAGGGACAGGATCTGGCGGTTCCAGGTGAGCGGCTTCTGGCCCAGCGACTGGGGATTCCCGATGTTGCAGAAGATGATCTCCCGCCCCTGCTGTTCCAGCTCACCTGCCCTGGCAACGATCGGCCCTCGCACGGCATATTCGGTGGCAAGGACGGCAGGGCCGATTTCATTCAAGTGGACGGTCATAGAGACTCCACCCTTCAGTTTATCGGGTAGTTCGCCTGTGACCAGGATCATCCTCTACCGGGGAGGTGGTTCCCCCGCTTGGCAGGGCTGGCGGGGACGCTAGACTGGCCTTCCTAGCACCCCTGATGCAACCGCCTGGCCCCACCTCATGGAGACCCCCATGTTCGGATTCACGCTTCCCCCGGAACTCCTGGCCGCCAAGGAGCGGGCTCACACCTTTGCCGAGAAGATCATGCGCCCTGTGTCCCGCAAGTACGACGAGACCGGCGAGTGGGCCACAGACGTCTACAAAACCGCCTTCGACTTTGGCTACTTACAGGCCATGGTGCCCGAAGACTGCGGCGGCCCCGGCGCCTCCCAGTTGGAAGAGGTCGTGGTCTGTGAGGAACTGGCCTGGGGCTGTGCCGGCCTCTACACGTCCATCATGGCCAATGGCCTGGCGATGACCCCTGTGCTCATCGCCGGCAGCCCCGAGCAGAAGAAGAAGTGGCTGGGCATGATCGCCGAGGAGCCCAAGTTCGCGGCCTTCAGCCTGTCCGAGCCCAATGCCGGGTCCGACGCCGGTGGCATGACCTGCCGCGCCGAGAAGCGGGGCGACAAGTACATCATCAACGGCACCAAGTGCTACTGCACCAACGGGGGCTACGCCGACTGGTACACCCTATTCTGCAGCACGGACCCCAGCAAGGGCGCTCGCGGTGCCAGCTGCATCGTGGTGCCTCGGGATACCCCGGGACTCGTGGTGGGCAAAGCCCTCGACAAGATGGGTCAGCGCGCCAGCAACCAGGTGGAGCTCTACTTCAACGATGCCGAAGTACCCGTGGAAAACCTTCTGGCCAAGGAGGGCATGGGCTTCATCATCGCCATGAAGACCCTGGATCAGACCCGCGCCGCTGTGGCCGCCGGGGGCGTGGGCGTGGCCCGGGCCGCCTTTGAGGTCGCTCTGGACTACGCCAAGACCCGCATCCAGTTCGGTGCGCCCATCTTCGCCAACCAGGCCATCAGCTTCATGCTGGCGGACATGGCCAAAAAGATCGAAGCCAGCCGTTTGCTCACCTGGCAGGCCGCCTGGATGACCGACAACAACATCAAGAACTCCAAGCAGAGTGCCATCGCCAAGACCTTCGCCACAGACACGGCCATGGAAGTCACCACCGATGCGGTCCAGATCCTCGGCGGCAACGGCTACAGCCGCGACTACCTGGTCGAGAAGTTCATGCGCGACGCCAAGCTCCTCCAGATCTATGAGGGGACGAACCAGATCCAGCGGCTGGTCATCGCCAAGGAAATTCAGCAGGGCAACTAGCGCCGCTGGAGCGTCCGGGTCGCGAGTGGACAGCGCTAAATGCGCTGTCTCGAGCGGGGACCCGGCGTTCGTCCATAACCAGATCCAGCGGCTGGTCATCGCCAAGGAAATTCAGCAGGGCAACTAGCGCCGCTGGAGCGTCCGGGTCCCGAGCGGGGCCCCGGCCTCGGCTGGGGCTCTTGTGACCCATACTTGACCCATGCCGACCCTTCCACTGTCCCTGCGCCCGGCCCTGGGTGTGGCGCTCCTGCTCCTCGCCCTCCTGCTGGCGGCCTGGGCGGCTTGGCTGGATCCGGGCAGCGGGTGGGTACTGGCCGGCACTGTGGTCCTGGGTGCCTGGCTAGGCTGGGCCGTCCGCCAGGCCTGGATCTATCCTCGCCTCCTGGCCCGGGCCGAGGCCCACTGGGCCGCCGGTGCCCCGGCCTCGGAAGTGGCGGCCCTCCTGGGGAACGCCCCCCTGGCCCTGGGCGAGGTGGGCTACCGCATTCATATCCTCCGGAGCCTGGCCCACGGCTCGCTGGGCTATCGGGATCGGGCCTGGCTGGATCAGCTGCAGGGGCAGTTGGTCCGCTTGCCTTGGTGGGTAAGGCCACTCGCCTCTCGAGCCTTCCGTCGGATGGAAGGCCCGCCCAGCCCGCAGCGCCTGGCCTGGGGGCGGCGCCTTCTGCGCCTGGCCCCGGCCATGGGGCGCCTACACCACCTCCAGGGCATCCTCCTCCTGCGAACCTCGGAGCTAGAGGCCAGCCAGCAGGCCTGGCAACACTTCGAGGCGGCCCTGCCCCTCTCCTGGGATGACCCTCTCCTGCTGGAGGACCTTCTCCTCGCAGCCTTCCAGCAGGGTCACGCCCGGGTTGCGGAGCAGGCCCTGGGCATCCTCACCGCCCGCCATGGGGACCCCCGCATTCCCTGGAACCGGGGAGCAGCTGGCATGCACCTCCTCCGCCTGGGCCGGGACGTGGAGGCCCTGGCACTGGTCCAGGGCATCCCCCCGGACCGTCGGGATCAGCCCCTGCCCTGGCTCGTGGAAGCGGCTGGTCGGCGACGCCTGGGGGATCGGGAGGGGGCCTGGCGCACCATCGAAGCTGCCATCGAGCACCTGCCTGAGTCCTTTCACCTCTGGATGGAGCGGCACAGCATCGCGCTGGACCTGCCGGAGGAGGAGGAAGCTCGCAGGAGCCTGCTCCGCGCCTGGGAGCTGATCCTGGAGGGTGCCCAAGGGGAACCAGACCGCCAAGAGTGGCTGTTGCGGCGGGCCGAGTTCGCCTTCTGGTGGGAGGATGACCCAGCCTTTGCCCTGGGGCTCTTGGCGACGGTCCCCCCGGACCGGCAGGGGGACCACCACCCCCCCCTCACCCTGCAGGCTCAGGTGGCCGACGGCCAGTACGAAGCGGCCTATGCCGAAGTGACCGCCCTGCTGAAGGGGGCTCCCCAGGATCCGGACCTACTGCTGCTCCAGGCAGACTGCCTGGCCGGGATGGCCGCCTGGGAAGCCCTGCGTCCCTTCCTCGAGAGCCTTCCGGAGCCCTGCCGGGAGCGCCCGGCCTTCTGGCACCTGCGGGGCCTGGCGCGCTCCCACCAGGGGGACCTGCTGCCCGCCCGCCTCGACCTGGAGCGGGCTGTGCGCATGGACCCCCGGGAACCGCGCTACCAGCTGGATGCGGGTCATGCCTGCGCCGAACTGGGGGACTGGGACCGTGCTGAGGGGCACTGGCGCCAGGCCCTGCACCTCGAGCCAGAAAGCGAAGAGGCCCTCATCCACCTGGCGGAGGCCCGCAGAGAGCTGGAGGACCTGGACGGGGCCCGGCGCTACCTCCGGGAGTGCCTGCTCCACCACCCGGACAGCGGGGAAGCTCAGACCCTCCTGGCGGCCCTGGAGGCCAACTGAAGCAGGCCCTACCTGGGGTTGGGTCAGCGGGGCTGGGCACCCTTGATGAGGGCGAGCTTGGCGTCGAACCGAGCCTGCATCTCTGGCATCGCATACTTGCGGGCCTTCTCCAGGGCCTTGATGGCGTCCTTCTGGCGCCCCTGGGCCAGGTGGACCCGGGCCTGCATGAGGTGGAAATCCGGCTCCTGGGCCAGCAGGCGGATGGCGCTGCGAATCCGCTTCTCAGCCTCCTCCAGATTGCCTTCCTGCAGGGCCTCCTCGGCCAGGAAGGCGTTGAAGAAGGGATCCTGTTTCCGCACCTCGAGGCCCCGATCCCGGTAGACCAGGGCTTCCTTGTCCCGGCCCTGGGCCCGCAGCAGGGTCTCCAGGTTGCCGCAGGGAGCCCCATCCCGGGGATCGGCTTCCATGGCCCGCAGGAAGGATGCCTCCGCTTCGGCTTCCTGCCCCTTGCTACGCTGGACCACCCCGAGGATGTTCCAGCCCACGCCGAGCTTGGGATCCACCGCAATGGACTTGCGGGCCGAGCTGAGAGCCTCATCCGCCCTGGACTCTTCCAGGAGCTCCACGGCTCGGTTGCTATAGAACAGAGCCACCACCCGGTTCGATTCCAGGGGCATGATGAGCTGACTGTCGCGCCGAACCTCCGGCAGGAAATCCGCGACCATCTGCTGACCGACCGCGCCGGTGGAGACCACAGCCACGATGTGGCGCTCGTAGCGGATGGTGTTGCCCACCCGCCGCCAGCGGCTGACCCGGAGGGACTCCCCGTAGCGGGCCTCCAAGCCCACCGACCGGCAGGCAGCGACGTACAGGGCCGTCAGGCTAAGGCAGTTGGCCTTCCGGTCCCGCCAGGCTTCGATGGGGGTGCGGGTATAGGCATTGTCATAGGTGATCCCCAGGCCCCCCTCCTCTGGTGCGGCGAAGATGGCCTTCACCAGGGCAGAGACCTTGGCGGTGACTCCCAGCTGACTCAGGGTGTGCTTGCGGGTGAAGGCCTGGAGCTCCGGGGGTGCTTCGAAGGGATCCTCCCCGGCACCCAGGAGGAAGGCGCTCAACAGGAAGGGCAACAGGCGAATGCGCAAGGTCAGACTCCCGGGACAAGAGGTAATACGGGCTGGGAGTGCGGCAGGTTATGAGATGCTCTGTGGGTTGGAGGGATCATGCCTAGCCCGACCGCCGTCGTGTGCGCCTACTCGAGCGTGGGGACCGCCGCCCTTGAGGGGCTGCTGGAGGCGGGTGTCGAGGTGCTGGCACTCTACACCTACTCCCAGGCCCCGGACGAGCACTGGTTCACCCCCCCCGCTGCGGTGGCCCAGGCCTGCGGGATTCCGGTCCACCGAGCTCCTGCATTCAATGATGATGCGGTCTTCAAGGCGATTGCTGCCCACCGGCCAGACTTCCTGTTCAGCTTCTACTTCCGCGAGATGATCCAGGCCCGCGTCCTGGAGGTCCCCCGCTTGGGGGCCTACAACCTGCACGGCAGCCTGCTCCCGACCTACCGCGGCCGGGCCCCCCTCAACTGGGTGCTGGTCAAGGGTGAGACCGAGACCGGCGTCACCCTGCACGCCATGACCCCCAAGCCTGACGATGGCCACATCGTGGCCCAGGCCCGCCTGCCCATTGCCTGGGATGAGACAGCCCTCAGCCTCACCGAGAAGGCCGCTACCGCAGGGCGGGATCTGGTCCGGGCGGCGGTTCCCGGCTTGCTGGACGGCAGCATCTCCCGCATCGACCAGCGGACCCTGGGGCCCTCCACCTACTTCGGTGGGCGCAAGCCCGCCGACTCCCGCCTCCTGCCCACCATGACCGTCCAGGAGGCCTTCAACCAGATCCGCGCCGTGGCCGATCCCTGGCCGAACGCCTTCCTGGAGACGCCCCTGGGCACCGTGAAGGTCGCCTGGGCCCTGCCCTGCGCAGAGCCCTGCCCCGGCGGGGCCTTCCGCCTCACCCGGGAAGGCGTCCTCCTGGGCTTCGCCGATGGGGCCCTCCGGCTCCACAGCCTCAAGTTCCAGGGGCACCGCCTGGAAAGGCCCACCGACCAGGCCGAGGCCCTCCGGGCCATCGGCTTTGACGAAACGCCACCCCCTGGGGCCTGAGCCTAATTTAAGCCAGTGCAGTATTCTGTCCGCCGCTACCCACTCTAGGAGCCCCATGCGAAGCGTGATCATCGGAACCGGCATTGGCGTGCCCACCAACGTCGTCACCAACGAGGCCCTGTCCCAGCTCATGGACACGTCCGACGAGTGGATCCGGGTGCGCAGTGGCATCCGGGAGCGGCGCTACGCCGACCCGGGGCAGAGCTCCACAGACCTCGGCATCATTGCGGCCGCCCAGGCCATTGCCCAGGCTGGCCTGACCCCTGCCGACATTGACGCCGTGATCTTCGCCACCATGACCCCGGACCGCCTCCTGCCGGGGAACGGCCCGCTGCTGCAGAAGGGCCTCGGCCTGCGCGACATACCCACCTTTGACATCCGGCAGCAGTGCAGCGGGTTCCTCTATGGTCTGGAGCTGGCGGACCTCTTCATCCAGAGCGGGCGGTACCGCCGGGTGCTGCTGGTGGGGGCCGAGGTCCACACGCCCTTCATGCCATGGCACCTGGGCTGGGACACCCTCATTGGCCAGTCCACCCGAGAGATCACCGAAGCCGAGCGCGCCGAGAACACCCTCACCCGGGACCGCACCGTCCTCTTCGGGGATGGGGCCGGCGCCGTGGTGATCGAGGGCCGAGAGGGCGAGGAGGGCCTCCGCCTGATCCGGCTCCACACCGATGGCAGCGGCGCCGATGTGCTCACCATGCACGGCGCTGGCTTCAAGCGGCGCCCCTTTGTCACCCACCAGCAGATTGATGACGGCGAGACCCTGCCCTTCATGGCCGGCAAGGAGGTGTTCCGCTCCGCCGTGACGCTCATGCCCCAGGCCGTGCGGGAGGTCTGCGAGGCCTCCGGCATCACCGTGGAGTCCCTGGACCTGGTGCTCGTCCACCAGGCCAACCTCCGCATCATCGAAGGGGTGCAGAAGGCCCTGGGCCTCCCGGCAGAGAAGGTCCCCCATAACGTGGAGCGCTTCGGCAACACCACCGCCGCCACGCTGCCCATCCTGCTGCATGAACTCCTCACCCAGGGCGTAATTCGTCCAGGGATGAACGTGGTGTTCACGGCCCTCGGATCTGGACTTCACTGGGGTGCGGCCCTTTATCGCACCTAGAGGCTTGCCGGACCCGCTGGCTGGCCTAGACTGCCGGTCATCCTCCGGGAGTTCCCATGCGCATCCACCCCCTGGCCCTCGCCCTCTGCGTGCCGGCCCTGGTTCTTTCCGCTGGCACCACTAAGGCCGGGAAGCGAGCCTCTGGCCCCGTCACCTCCAGCAAGGAGGCCAAGGCCATCGCCGAGCAGGAGACCGGCGGGAAGGCTGTCTCAGCCCGGCGCACGGCCCTCAATGGGGCCTCCGGGGGCTGGGAAGTGGAGGTCCGCATGCCTCGGGAGGCCCAGGGCTGGCGCTGTGTGATCGATGCTGACACCCACCTGATCCACACCAAGACCCGGATTCCCCAACCCGGTGCCAAGGCCAAGCCGGAAGGCTCCCCCCGGGTGATCAAGGGAACTCGCTGAGGGCCTTGGCCGATCCCGGGCGTTGGTTCACCGGTTTTTCCAACCCTGGGGACGGGACAATTTGACAGTTCGCCCTAGAATCTAATCCGTGGCCTTCGCCACAGGGAGACCGACACATGGGACTGATGGACTGGGGCAAAGCCCAATTCCTCGACATCCTCGAATGGCTCGACGATTCCACGGACACGCTGGCCTGGCGCTTCCCCATGCGGGGCCAGGAGATCCAGAACGGCGGCAAGCTGGTGGTGCGGGAAAGCCAGGAAGCTGTTTTCATCAACGAAGGCCAGCTGGCGGACGTGTTTAAGCCCGGCACCCACAACCTGACCACCCAGAACCTGCCCATTCTGGCCACGCTGAAGGGCTGGAAGTACGGCTTCGAGAGCCCCTTCAAGAGCGACGTCTACTTCATCTCCACGAAGCTCTATAACGACATGAAGTGGGGCACCTCCAACCCGATCATGATGCGGGACGCCGACTTCGGCATGCTGCGCATCCGGGCCTTTGGCATCTACTCCATCAAGGTCGTGGACGCCGGCACCTTCCTCAAGCAATTGGTGGGCACCAACGGCGTCTACACCGTGCCCGACATCTCCGAGCAGCTCCGCAAGACCATCATGAGCCGCTTCACCGATGCGCTGGGCGAGGCCAAGATCCCCGCTCTGGACCTTGCGGCCAAGTACGACGAGCTCTCTGAGTTCGTGAAGCAGAAGCTGCAGGAAGAGTTTGCGACCATGGGCCTGGAGCTCTCCAAGTTCTTCGTGGAGAACATCAGCCTCCCCGAAGAGGTCGAGGCCATGATGGACAAGCGCACCAGCGTGGGCATGATGGCCCCCGTCATGGGCGCCTACACCCAGATGCAGGTGGCTGATGCCATTCCCCTCGCCGCCCAGAATCCCAGTGGCATCGCGGGCATGGGCATGGGCGTGGGCCTGGGCTTCGGCATGGGCAACGTCATGGGCCAGCAGATGACCGGCGCCGCCCAGCAGATGGGGCAGCAGCCCTTCCCCGCTGGTTCCTCACCGGCCCCCGCCGCCCCGCTGAAGTCACTGAAGGAAGAGCTGACGGACCTGAAAGAACTCTTCGATGGCCAGCTGATCACCCAGGCTGAGTTCGATGCCTCCCGCGCCGTGATCATGAAAAAGCACGGCATGGGCAGCTGACTCCGGGATCACTTTTTCTTTTAACATCTGAGGCGGCGCAAGCCGCCTCAGTCGTGCCCGGAGCAGTGGTGATGGCCCTCTGCTTCCTGATCATGCTGGTGCAGAAAGCGGTGGTGGTGTCGGTCCGCCATGGCTCGGGTCTCGAAGTGCAGGGTGAGGTGGCGGACCCCGTAGCGGGTCGCCAGCAGGTGCTCGATGCGCTGGTGATGGGCCTCGGTGTCAGCCAGGCGCTCAGCGTCCACGATGATGTGGGCCGTGCAGACGCTCAGGTGGCTGCAGACCCGC
This sequence comes from uncultured Holophagaceae bacterium, assembly GCA_903890595.1. GTDB lineage: Bacteria > Acidobacteriota > Holophagae > Holophagales > Holophagaceae > Geothrix. The sequence goes on from CAITBU010000359.1 coordinate 8,511, forward strand.
CAGGAGCGGAGGTCCTCCACCCCCAGGATGCCGGGCAGGCGGAGCAGCTCTTCCTTGGCCTCCTCCTGGTCGAACGCGGCCCGGTGCATGAGGATGCCCAGGGCATCCCGGAGCAGCAGGAAGGCTCCCCGCAGGATGAGTGCCGCGATGCCCGCGGCCAGGATCGGGTCCACCCACCGCCAGCCCGTGAAGTGGATCAGCACCATGCCAGCCATGACCGCCACATTGGCTAGGCTGTCCCCCCAAGCGTGGAGGTAGGCGCTGCGGAGGTTCAGGTCCCGCTCCTGCCCCGTGCCGGCGGCCGGCACCAGCACGTAGGTGGCGGCCAGGTTCAGCAGCAGGCCCAGAGCCGAGAACCCGATGGCCCAGCCCAGGCGGATCGGCTGGGGATGGCGCAAGCGGCTCCAGGCCTCCACCAGGACGGCCCCTGCCAGCACCAGCAGCAGCAGGACCCCCAGGAGCGTGTTGAAGATCTCGATGCGGTGCCACCCGTAGGACCAGCGATCACAGGGCTCCCGGCGGTTGGCCACCCGGATGCTGCCCAGGGCCAGCAGGTTCACTACCGCATCGTTGAGGTTCTCCAGGCTGTCGGAGACCAGCCCCAGGGAACCTGTCCACAGCCCGCCCAGGCCCTGGACCAAGAAGTTCAACCCAAAGACCAGCGAGCTGAGGCCCAGGCGCCCTGCGGTGGTTGGTCCATGCCCGTGGGCCATCAGCGTCCCCTGGACTGGCCGCCCTGCCGCCTGTCCGCCCGCTGGGCGCGCAACCTCCGCATGGAACCCCCTCACCAGGAACAATGGTCCCAGTGTAGCCGTTCAGGGTCCGCGGCTAGTTGTCCCGGTCCGAGTCGCCGATGACCACCAAGTCATCGTCCTCGTAGGCGTAGTCGCCCTCCTCGATGAGGACCTCCCGGACCCGTCCGCACTCGGGGGCATGGATATAGAACGACGAGTGGGAGGAGTCGGTGCCTTCGAGGATGAGCAGGGGCTCGTCCTCCTCCACCTCTTGGCCGGGTCGGACAAGGACATCCACCACATAGCCCGGCCACTCCGCCCGCACAATCATGCTGCCCTCCAGTTGGCCCCAGGGACCATGGCGGGGAGAGTATGGCGGGAACCGTCCCTGCGCAAGGGCCAGAAGCGGTTCTTTTTGTAAGCCTCGCTCTCTGAGATACTGGATGGCTTGGAGGTCTTGATGGCTGTCGCCTGTGGCATTGTGGGTCTTCCCAACGTGGGGAAGTCCACCCTTTTCAACGCCCTTACCCGTGCGGGTGCGGCCTCGGCCAACTACCCCTTCTGCACCATCGAGCCCAATACAGGGGTGGTGGATGTGCCGGACCCCCGCCTGGAGGTGCTGGCCAAGATCGTGAAACCCCAGCGGGTGCTCCCTGCCGCCCAGGAATTCGTCGACATTGCGGGCCTGGTTCGGGGCGCCAGCAAGGGCGAGGGCCTGGGCAACGCTTTCCTGGGCCACATCCGGGAGACGGACGCCATCGTCCAGGTGGTCCGGTGCTTCGAGGACAGCAACGTCACCCATGTGGAGGGCGGCGTGCACCCCGAGCGGGACCTGAGCATCATCGAGACAGAGCTGGTCATCAAGGACCTGGATGCCGTGGAGAAGGGCCTGGAGCGGCACCGGAAGGTGGCCAAGACGGGCAACAAGGAGAGCGTGGCCATGGTGGCCGTGCTGGAGCGGGTCTTCGCCGCTCTGGACAACGGCCAGTGGGCCCGCACCGCCGGCCTGAGCACCGATGAGAAGGCCCTGGTGAAGTCCTACGGCCTGCTCACCCTCAAGCCCACGCTGTTCGTAGGCAATATCGGGGAGGAGGACATCCGGGACCCCGAGGCGAATCCCCACTACCGCAGCCTCCAGGCCCTGGCCGCTGCCCGCCAGGCCCCCTGCATCCCCATCTGCTCCAAGCTCGAAGCCGAGATCCAGGACCTGCCCGAGGAAGACCGCCCCCTGTTCCTGGAGGAAGCGGGCCTAGCCGAGCCCGGCCTGAACGTGCTCATCCATGCCAGCTACGACCTCCTGGGCCTGCAGACCTACTTCACCGCCGGGGTGAAGGAAGTCCGGGCCTGGACCATCCACCAGGGCGACACGGCCCCCCAGGCCGCCGGGGTCATCCACACGGACTTCGAGAAAGGCTTCATCCGGGCTCAGGTCATCGCCTACGAGGACTTCATCCAGTGCGGTGGTGAGCAGGGTGCCAAAGATGCCGGAAAGATGCGCACTGAGGGCAAGGACTACGTCGTCAAGGACGGTGACCTGATGAACTTCCTGTTCAACGTCTGAGCCAGGGACTGCCCAGGACTCAATGTCCGACGCCAACGTCCCGATGCCTCCCTCAAGGTGGGAGGATGGCGCAACCCAAGGCAGCACGATGGTCCGGGCGCGGCGTGCCCTTGGAGGACCCTACCCAGATTTGGCTGACCATGCTGGACCTCCATCGCCAGGAAAGCGAGTTCCAGATCAAGGTTGAGGGGACCCACACCCTCCCCTACACCGCCCGAGTGGCGTCCCTGGACCGGGAGAAGGGCCTACTTTTCTTCAAGCTCTTTCGCCCCTTGCCCCATGAGCTGGCCCGGGAGGCCCCCTTTGTCATGCTCTTCACGGCCGAGGAGCAGCGCTTCGAGGCCCCCACCCTCTACCAGGGCCGGGAGGGCCACCTGCTCTACCGCTTCACGGTGCCACCTCTGCTGGTGCCTTCCGACCGCCGCCGCCACAAACGCTACCCTTTCCGACCCCGGGAAAAAGCCTATGTGGTCGCCCAGGATGGCCGGGTGCCGGGGCATGGCCTCTACGGCCCCCTGGTGAACCTCTGCCTGGGCGGGCTGGCCTTCCGGGTGGACCGGGTGATGCGGCTGGATGACCACATGCGGGTCACCCCCGGCCTCTCCTTCTTCGAGCGAGGTAAGGACTTCCCGGCACTGGGCATCCGGGACCTGCCTGGTCTACCGACCTTCCACTGCCGGGGGGTCCTGGCCTACGCCACCGAGCGGGACGGGGAGATCATCGTCGGGGTGCAGTTCGGAGCGCTGAAGGAGGCAGAACTGAAGGAACTCCAAGGGGTCTTGAACCTCCGGGACCTCAAGCAGCGGGCAGCGTTATCTTTCGGCACGGAGGCCCCGCGGGAGGTTGCCCCTCGCGAGGCTGTCCCGCGGAAGCCGGAACTGGCCGGACGGATGTCCCCCGCCGGGGCCCTGAATCCCGATGCTCTCCTCCGCCTGGGGCGGCGCAGCACCCGAGTGCTGCTGGCCATGGCCGCCGGCCCAGACCGGGAGGGCATCTGCGCTGCGCTAGGAGAGGCGGGCTACCTCCTGCTGGAGTGTATGGACTCCCTGGATCAGGCTCTGGCTGACCTGCCCACCGACCGCCACGCGGTGATGCCCCTCCTGCTCTTTGATGCCTCATCCATGGCAGCGCCCCCCCTGGCAGCCCTCCGGGCGCACCGCCAGTCAGTGGGAGACTGGCTGGACCTGCCAGTGGCCATGATCTCTCCCCGGGGACAAGCCCTGCCCTCCTCCGGGGATCCGGGGCTGCCCTCCATCTCCTGGCCCGAGACCGGCGACTCTCAATGGACCGTGACTCTGGACGACCTGGCGGGAATTCTCTAGGACCCAGGCAGGGGCGTGACGCGGGCCACCTGGCCTTGCCCATCCACTCGCTGGAACCCATCCTCGATCCGGTTGCCACCTCGGAGGATCGGATCCGCTGCCTCCCGCGCCAGTAGGATGCCCCCTCGGGCGTTGCGGTGGACCACGCACTCCTCCAGGGTCACCTGGGAATCATCCAGCAGCAGCAGACCCGAGTCCCGGCCATCCCGGAGGGTGCAGCGGACCAGCAGCAAGCTGCCGCCGGATTCCACCTGCACACCCACCCCGGCATTGCCCACGATCTCGCACCCATCCAGGACGCCCTGCCCGCCGTCAGCGCAATCGATGCCAAGGGAACGCCCCTCTGCGAAGGTGGTGGCCCGGGCCTGGACGGTGGCCCCCCGGTGGATGAGGAGGCCAGAGCCGCCATTGGCGCGCACCTGACAGCCCTCCAGGGTGGCCAAGCCCCGATCCATGACCGAGAGACCGAAGCCCTCGTTCCCACTCACCTGGCACTGGCGCAGGACCACATTGGCTCCCGCCAGGACATGGGCCCCGGCACACCCATTGCCCGCAAGCTCGCAGGCCTCCAGGGTGGCCTGACTCTGCTCCAGGGCCAGAAGGCCGGCATAGCGGCTGTCCACCAGGCGGCACCGCGTGAACTGACCCCGAGACTCGGAACCCAGCTCCACAGCGCCCGCTGCCCCCGACAAGGTGCTGCCCTCCAGGGTGGCCTGGCCCCGGGCGCCCAGGCGCAGGGCCGTGCCAGACCCCGGCCCCACCTGCATGGCCTGAAGGGTCACCTGACCCCCGCTCTCCACCAGGACTCCTGCCTCCTGGAACCCCTCGATGCTGCCCCCCTCCAGGCGGACCTGGGCCAGAGCGGCCACGACCAATCCTCTGGGTCCTGTGGCCAGGATCCGGCAGTCCTGCAGGGTCGCCTGACCTCCGGTCACCACCACGCAGGTGCCCGGCCCGGCCAGGGTGCACCCCTCCACCACCGGGGACCCCCGCTCGATGCGCAGGGCGGGATGCCCTGGGGCTCCTCGGAGGGTCACCCCCCGCAGGACGGGGGTTCCGGCCGCCAGCACCAGGCTGGGTCCGCCGACCCCTTCCAGGACCACCTCGCCAGGCTCTCCAACCCCCAGAATTTCCACATCCTTGTCCACCGTGACACTCTCCCGGTAGACCCCGGGCAGTAGCAGGATCTCAGAGCCTGCCCGGGCCTGGCGGAGAGCCACCTTGAGGCTCAGGCAGTGGGCCTGACCGCCCTTGCCAACACGGATCTTCTGGGAGACTTCCTCATCCCCGCGCTCGGCCCCCGCAGTGACCTCCGGCCACTCTCGCAGCACGGCTCGGAGGCAGCTGCTCAGCTCTTCCGCATCCGCAGGCCGGTCCTCCGGGTGCTTGCTGAGGGTGCGCATTACCAGCGGCGCCAGGGACCGGGGAACGCCATCCAAATCCGAAGGCCGCAGGGGTTCCGGCGGGTGCAGCAGGATGCGACTGAGGATGGAGGCATTGCTCCCCCCCGGAAAGGGCTTGCGGCCCCCAGTGAGGACCTCGTAGAGGATCACCCCCAGGGCAAAGAGGTCCGAAGCGGCCCCTGCGGTCCCCTGGTCCAGGTACTCGGGCGCCATGTAGCTGACCGTACCCATTCGGACCCCGGCCTCCGTGAGGCCTGGATCGCCCATCTGGGCCACCCCGAAGTCCATGAGCTTGGCGTGGGGACGCTTACCGTGGCGGGTGACCAGAATGTTGGTGGGCTTGATGTCCCGGTGGACCACACCTTGCTCGTGGGCATAGGCCAGGCCCTCGCAGACCTGCACCAGCACCCTTAGGAGCTCCGCCTTGGAGACCTTCCCCCGCTGAATGAATGTCTCCAGGTCCTCGCCGTGCACATACTCCATGGCCAGGTAGTGCAGGCCCTCGTCCTCGCCGAACTCGTAGACCGTGACGATGTTGGGATGGTTGAGGAGGGCCACGGCCCGGGCCTCCCGTTGGAACCGAGCCTGGGCCTCCTCCCCGAAGGTGGAGCCAGTGCTGATGACCTTGAGGGCCACCTCCCGCCCCAAAGAGGGATCACGACCCAGGTAGACCTCCCCCATGGAGCCCTTGCCCAGCAGCTTGCTAACTACAAATTTCCCGAGGCGTTCCCGCATGGGTAGCCTATCGGCAGAGAGGCCTACTGCATTCAATCCCGCTCAGCGGGCTTCGATGGGCATCTGGCGGAGGCGCTCCACCCGCACCTCCATGGGGGGGTGGGTGGAGAACAGGCCCATGACGCCACCGCCGCTGAGGGGGCTCACGATCATCATGTGGGCCGTGGCAGGCTGGGCCGATTCCATGGGCAGCTGCTGGTTGTAGCTGTGCAACCGCTCCAGGGCTGAGGCCAGCATGTCGGGACGGCCCGTGAGGTGGGCACTGTAGTCATCGGCCATGTACTCCCG
>CAITBU010000360.1 GCA_903890595.1 uncultured Holophagaceae bacterium
AACACCAGCTGCGTGCTGGTTCGGGGCCGCAGCGGCGAGGCCCTGCAGGCTGCCCTGGACCTGGCCGGTTTCGCCGTGAGCACTGGCAGTGCCTGCCACAGCGGCTCTGTGAAACCCAGCCACGCCATCATGACCTTAGGGTATTCTATTGAAGACGCGCGCTCGGTGCTTCGGTTCTCGATGCTTCCCGACACGCAGCCCGCTGATCTGGAGGCCCTCGCGGTCGCCCTCAAGCGGTTGACATGATCCCTGGGGAGGCCCTCCCCGGTCTGGGGTGAGCATGCTCGAACAGGTCCTCTTCTTCTTCGCTCGCAACCCGCTGCTGCTGCTGTTTGCGGTGGTGGCGCTGGGGTATCCCATCAGCAAGATCAAGGTGGCTGGGGCCTCGTTCGGTATCGCCAGCATCCTCTTTGCCGGCATTGCCCTGGGTGCCCTCGTGATGGCCCCGGGCCTGGATCCGACCCTCAAGGGCGAGATCTCCAAGGACATGAAGCTGGTCTACGAATTGGGCCTGGCGGTCTTCGTGTACGCCATGGGCCTGTCAATTTCCCACAGCTTCTGGGCGGCCTTCAGCCGGGAGGGCCTGCGCAAGAACGCCGTGGTGTTCCTGGTGATGCTCATGTCTACAGCCTTCGTGGTGCTGCTGGCCCGGGTCATGGGCTTCAACGCCCGCTACGCTGCGGGCCTGCTCACGGGCAGCTTCACCAACATGCCGGCCCTGGCGGGTGTCATCGAGCGGGTGAAGGCCTCCGGCGCCAGCCCCCTGGAGCTGGCCCAGCCCACGGTGGCCTCGGCCATTGCCTACCCCATCGGGGTGCTGGTGCCCATGCTGGTGATCTTCCTCAGCGCCCGGGTGTTCCGGGTGAACCTGCAGGAAGAAGCGGACAGCCTGAAGGCCTACCAGGCGGGCCACCAGAAGCTGGAGGCCTGGACCCTGCGGGTGACCCGGCCCGAGGCCGAGGCCATGGCCAAGCGGGATCTCTGCGCCGCCGGGGGTCTGCGGGTGGTGTTCGGGCGGGTGCTGCGCAACGCGGACCTGCTGCTGCCGGGGCCAGACTTTGGCCTGCGCCTGGGTGACCTGGTGACCGTGGTGGGCTCCCCCGATGACCTGGCCCAGGTGGAGGCTCTGGTAGGCGAGCGCAGCCATGTGGAGCTGGATCGGGACCAGAGCGCCCTGGATGCCACCCGCGTGTTCGTGTCCCGCTGGGATGTGGTGGGTGTGCCTGTGGGCAAGCTGGACCTGGTGAACCGCTTCCAGGCCATCATCACCCGGGTCCGGCGGGGCGACCTGTGGTTCGTGCCGGACGGCGACACCGTGCTGGAGCTGGGGGACCGGGTGCGGGTCACCACCCGCCGGGACAACATCGAGGCCATCGAGGAGTTCTTCGGTGACAGCTACCGCGCCATCAGCGAGGTGAGCTTCCTCACCTTCGCCATGGGGCTGGCGGCGGGGCTGGCTCTGGGCCAGCTGCCCATCCCGCTGGGACAGGGGATCATCTTCAAGCTGGGCTTCGCCGGAGGCCCCCTGGCCGTAGCGCTGATCCTGGGCCGCTTTCACCGCATCGGGTCGCTGGTGTGGAACTTCCCCTACAGTGCCAACCACACGGTCCGGCAGTTCGGTCTGGTGCTGTTCGCGGCGGGCAT
>CAITBU010000361.1 GCA_903890595.1 uncultured Holophagaceae bacterium
ATCCCTGGGGGTCGGCATCACGGAATGGCTCAATGCGCTCTGACATGGTGCCCCGGTTGAACTGGCCTGACCCCTTTCCATCGGCACAAGGGACCTCTGGATGAACTTTTAGTCAACAGAGCCTCAGGCCCCCCGCACCAGCTCCCGCTCCAGACTCTGCAGCCGCTTGAGGCGCGCATACAGACCTGGCTCGGCCCCCAGGTCGCCAGGAGTGCCCAGCTGCACGGCCCGGCCCTCTTCCAGGACCAGCACCCGGGCGCAGGTCTCCGCCACAAACACCCGGTGGGTGGCCACCACCAGGGTGGACTTGCCCAGGAACTCCCGCAGGTTTTCCAGGATCTGGCTCTCGGTTTCGGCGTCCACCGCCGAGAGGGCATCGTCCAGCAGCAGCAGCCGGGGCCGCCGCAGCAGGGCCCGGGCCAGAGCCGTCCGCTGCCGCTCGCCGCCGCTCAGGATCACGCCGCGCTCGCCCACCACCGTGTCCAGGCCCCCTGGCAGCCGCCGGACCAGACCGTCCATGGCCACCACCCGGGCGATCTCCCAGATCTCCTCCTCGGTGGCCCCCGGGCAGCCCATGGTGAGGTTCGCCCGCAGGGTGTCCGAGAACAGAAACGCATCCTGGGGCACCCAGCCCAGGCCCGCCCAGTGGCGGCGCAGCTGAGGCTCCCCGAGGGGCTCCCCGTCCACCAACAGGCGACCGGCCTGGGGCTCCCGCAGCCCCGCCAGGGCCTGCAGCAGCAGGGTCTTGCCCGAGCCGATGCCCCCCACCACCGCCAGGCTGTCGCCGGGGGCCAGGCTCAGGTCCAGGGGCCCCAGGCCCCGGCCGGTCTCGAAGCGGAAGGCCAGGCCCTCCAGACACAGGGCGGTGGGCGCCCCGGGCAGCTCGATGGCCTGGGCCGGCGGCAGGGGGGCCTCGGGGCTCCGCAGCAGCTGCTCCAGGCGATCCTGCCCGGCCCGGGCCCGCTGAAAGAGGTTGGCCGACCAGCCCAGGCTCATGATGGGCCAGGCCAGGGCCACCAGGAATCCGGTGAAGGCCGTCAGGTCGCCCAGGGTGAGGTCGCCCCGCACCACCAGGCTGCCACCGTAGGCCACCAGGACCAGGGCGGCCAGGCCACTGATAAGCGCCGCCAGGGGCGCATAGGCACTGAAGATCACCGACTGCTTCATGCTCAGGGAGGCATGGCGGCGGCTGAGGGCGCCGAACTGGGCCACCCGGGCCTCCTCCAAACCGAAGGCCTGCACCACCCGCTCACCGCTGATGGTCTCGTGGCTGAACGTCGACAGGGCCGAGAAGGCCAGCTGCAGCTTCTGCTGCACCGCATGGCTCCACTTGCCGATGATGTAGAAGCCCATGGCCAGGGCGGAGAAGGGCAGCATCACCCCCAGGGTGAGCCGCCAGCTGGTGTGGAACATCAGGCCCAGGGTGAGGGGCAGGATGGAGATCACCTGGAGGAAGCTCATGAGCCCAGGCCCGGTGGCCATGCGCACCGTGCCCACGTCATCGCCCAGGCGGCTCATGAGGTCGCCCACCCGCTGGCGCTCATAGAAGGAGAAGGGCCGGGCCAGCAGGAAGTCATAGAGGGACTCGCGCTGCTCCCGCTCCACCTCGCGGCTGAGCCCAATCAGGGTGTTGCGCATCAGGTAGCGGCCGATGCCGGCGATCACGGTGAAGGCCAGCATCCAGGCCAGGTAGACCCGGGACCCGTGCCAGTCCTGGCGCTCCAGGGCATTCACCGCCCGGCCGGACCAGTAGGGGACCATCGACGCCGCCAGGCTGCACCAGACCGTGGCCGCCAGGCCCCAGTGGAGGGTGCGCCGATGGCGGGCCATCAGGGGCCACCACCACCAAAGCTTGGAGCCCGATAGGTCCGACAAATTGTTCCTCCGCCAATCAGAGTACCAACACCCATCTGGGCCGGGCCCTCCGATCTGGACAAAGCACACCGTGCCTTTCGCAGGGAGGCGGCCCGCCCCATCTTCTGCCACACCCCAGGACACCTCTTGCGCCGCTGCCTGCTGGCCCTCTGCCTGCTCCTCGCCCCCTGCGCCCCTGCCCAGATGGTGGAAGAGTCCCTCTCCGCCGACCCAGGCCCCCTGGACTTCATCCGGGGCGAGGGCTACGAGCAGTGGCTCCTCCAGTCCCTGGCGGGGGATGCCCTGGTGGGCCTCAGCCCCGCAGGACGCCTGGTTCCCCGCCTGGCCCAGGGCTGGTCCAGCGGACCCGACGGGACCCTCCACTTCCGCCTCCGGGCCGATGCCCGCTTCACCGATGGTCAGCCCGTCACCGCCGAAGATGTGCTCTGGACCTTCCGGGAGCTCCAGCAGAACCCCAGCGCCAGCCCCACCAAGCGGGCGGTCCTCCAGGGGGCGGTGGTGGGCGTTCAGGGGGGCCAGCCCTGGATTCGCTCCCCCAAGCCCCCGGGACGCCTCCTGCTGGAGCTGGCCCGCCTCCCCATTGCCCGGTCCAGGCAGCCCCAGGTCGGGTCCGGCCCTTTCAGCTTTCGTGCGGAGCCCGGTGCCTGGGTCTTCCAGCGGCGGCACCACTTCCTGAGGCCCCAGGTGAGCGGCATCCGCTTCCGCCTGCTGGCGGACGCTGGGGCCGTGACCACCGCCCTCCGCAAGGGCTGGCTGTCCATCGGTGCGCCACCGCCCGGTCGGCCCCAGGAGCCGCCCCCCACCCACCGCGTCTTGCATCAGGCCTTGCACGCCCAGTTCGTGGTGTGGAGCCAGTCCGGCGACGGCCCCCTGCGTCTGCTGGAGGTCTGGCGGCGGGATGCCTTCCCCCCCGGTCTGCTGGGCGCCAACGCCCAGCCCAGCCGGGGTCTGTGGCCCGAGACCCTCGGCTTCGCGCTTCACCAGATCGCTGCCCAAGGGCCCGCACCGGAGGTCCCCCGGGTCCTGCGTCTGGCCTACACCGCCGGTGAGCCCCTCCTGGAAAAGCTGCTGCTGGCCCTGCGGGAGCGGGCCCGGCGGGACGGCTACGACCTGCGCCTGGCCCCCCTGGAGCAGGGCCTGCTGGTGGCCCGCCTCAGCAAGGGCGACTTTGATCTGGCGGGCTCCATGGTGGTGTACGAGCCCCATCCCTGGGCCGTCCTCGAGTACCTGGAGCCCGGCGGCCCCATGAACTTCACCGGTTGGAACCACCCCGCCCTGACCACCCTGGTGACCCGTCTCAGCCACCCGGAGGCCCCCGCCTGGCGGGACCTGCAGGACCTCTGGGCCCAGCACCCCGGGGCCCTGCCCCTGCTCGATTTCCAGAGCGTCCTCTGGGTGGACCGGCGCCTGGAGGTCCTGCCGGGCCCCCTGGGCCTTTACCTATCCACGCCGGGGGCGGCGGGCTGGCGTTGGCGCTGAGGGGACGCCTGCCCGGCCTGCTGGTGTGGGCCGCCGGATTGGGGCTGGCCCTGGCCCTCCCGGGCTCGGTGTGGAAGGCCGGCCCGGCACCGGCCTTCCCTTGGGCGGCGCTCCTACCAGCAGGTCTGGCCGTGACCGCCCTGGCCCTGGGCGCACCCGTCCTGGCCTGGGCCGGGGGACCGGGGTGGGCGCAGCGCCGGTCCCTGGCGCTGTTGGAGGCCCCACCGGACCTGCTGTGGGCGGCCCTGACCCTGGCCCTCTGGCCCGCGGCCTGGGGCCCCCCGGGTCTGGCTGGGTGGCTGTTGGCCCTGCTGGCGGCGGCCCTCCCCGGTGAGGTGCGCTGGCTGGCTCAGGCCCTGCCGGGAGAGCGCCCCTTCCCCCAGGCCTGGGGCCGGCGGGCCGTCCGGCGGGTCCGGCGCCTGGTCCTGCTGCGCCTCTGGGGGCGGTGGCTGGCGGCCCGCCTGCCGGTCTGGCTCACGGCCACCCTCGTCCTGGAGCGGGTGCTGGGGGTCCCGGGGCTGGGCCTGGACTGGCTGGCCCGGGTGGCGGGCCGGGACCGGCGGGGCCTCGCCCTCTGGGTCGGGGTGCTGGCCCTGCTGTGGCTGCTGGCCCAGCCCAGCGAGGAGGCCTGAGTGGTCTGGCGCCTGGCTTTCCTCCTGGCCCTGCTGCTGCCGGACCTGCCCCTGGCACCCTTCCAGGGGGGCCTCGGACCCGGCTGGAACCACCCCCTGGGTACCGATGACCTGGGCCGGGACGCCCTCCTCCGCTTGCTGCTGGCGGCGTCCCGCAGCCTGGGCTTTGCCAGTGCTTGCGCCCTGCTGGCCCTCAGCCTGGGCCTCCTCCTGGCCTGGCCCGGGCGGGTCCTGGCAGGGGCCTGGTCGGCCCTGCGGGGCCTGCCGCCCCTCCTCTTTCTGCTGCCCCTGGCGGCGGCGGCGGGTGGCCTGGCACCCCTGCCCCTGGGCCTGCTGCTCGGCACCCTGCTGGCCCCCCACCTGGAGCCGGCCCTGCGCACCCGGGTGGAGGGCTTCCGCCAGTCCCCGGCCTGGGCCGCCGAGCGCCTGCTGGGGGCCTCTCGAGCGTCCACCCTCCGGCGCTGGGCCCCCTGGGGCTGGGCTCAGGCCGCCGGCCTGTTCCCCGGCGCCTGGCTGGCGGCCCTCAGCGGCGAAGCCACCCTCAGCGCCCTGGGGCTGGGACCGGGCCCCGGCCAAGACAGCCTGGGCCGCCTGCTCGCTGAAGAGCTCCCCACCCTGGGAGGCTCCCCATCCCCCCTCGCCTACGCCGCCCTAGCCACCGTCCTACTCCTCGCCGCAGTCAGTGCACCTGGGAAAGGTCAGTGATTAACAGATCCAACGCGAAGACGCGAAGAAAGGAAGAAGAAAAAGGGGGAAGAAAAGCAGCGGGTGGTCCGGGGTCCATATGCCAGCCCAAACCCCAGCCCATCAGTCTTCAAGCTTTTCTTCGCGTCTTCGCGTCTTAGCGTTGGATCAGTTGCCTTTCTTTCCAGGAACCCCTCAACCCCGACCCAGCTTGGCCTGCATGATGTCGAGGATCTCGGGGTCGGCGCTGGCCATGCCTTTTTGGGCGAGGCGGCCCAGGTTGTCGAGCGATCCGTTCCCGTCCTCACCCACGATGCCGTCGGTGGCCGGGATGCCGAAGCCCGCCAGGGCCAGCTCCGCTGAGCGGAAGGCGACCTCGACGCCGGTCATGGCCTTCATGGCGCAGCCCACCTTGGCGCCGTCGCAGAT
>CAITBU010000362.1 GCA_903890595.1 uncultured Holophagaceae bacterium
AGGCCGCTGCCAGAGCCGTCGGACAGGTCCTGATCGATGATGAGGAGGTCGGGTCGCTGGTTGCGGAGGCTTGCCAGCAGGTGCTCCTGGCTCCTCATGACCTGGACCTCCCAGCCCTCCTCAGCCAGGGTGTTCGCCATGTGGCTGTTGGGAATGCCCAAAGCATCCATGATCAGGATGCGGGGTGGGGCGCCTGGGACCACCTCCACCGGCGGGTCCTCCGCCTCGGGAGGCAGGGCCGCACGGAGCTGGCGAAGCAGCAGCAGGTTGCGAATCCGGGTCTTGAGCTCCAGGAGGTGGGGCGGCTTGTTGAGGAAGTCATCAGCCCCCGCCTGGTAGCCGCCATCCTTGGCCTTGGCGCCCATCATGGTCAGGAGCACCACAGGGATGTCCTTTAGGGCCGGGGTGGTCTTGATCTTCCGGCACAGCTCCAGTCCGCCCATGCCCGGCATGAAGATGTCCAGCAGCACCAGATCCGGGGGATCAGCCTGGAGGAGGATCCAGGCCGCCACACCACTCTCCACGGTCACCGTCTGGTAGCCGATCATCTTCAACTGGGCTTCCAGGTAGCGGAGGAAGACCACGTCGTCATCGACCACCATCACCTTCAGGTCCTGCGCCTGGCCGTCTCGTTCACTCTCCATCGTGTTCCTCCGCCTTTCGGCAACCCTCTCCCCAGCTTGGCATCAGGACTGGATCCTTACCATGCGCCTTGGGACGTCATGGGACCAGGTCCTGCACCGCCGCTCGAAACGAATCAAAGGCACCAGGCAGGCTGGCCGCCCCGGCCTGGATGGGAACCGGGTCGCCGGCCTGCAGGGCCTGCTCCAGGGCCCGCACCTGCGCCAGCATCACGGCTGCGCCGACGGTGGCGCAGGAGCCCTTGAGCTGATGCGCACTCATGGCAGCACCCTCAAAGTCCCCGGCCAGCACGGCGGCGGCCAGCAGAGCAAGCTGCTTAGGACAGTGTTCCACGAAGCTCCCCAGGACCATGCCTGCGGCCTCCCGGTTGCCCATCAGCCGCTGCAGCAACCCCGCCTGATCAAAGTCCCCGGACAGGGTGGGCTGAGCTGAGGACAGCGGGACCTGATCCGGCAGAACCGGAGCAGGCTCGGTCCGTCCGGTTGCGCCCACGGCAGGGAGGTAGCGGTCCAGGATCGCCAGCAGGGCACCCGGTTCCAGTGGCTTCGTCAGGTAGTCGTTCATCCCCGCATCGAGGCAGCGCTGCCGGTCCTCAGACATGGCATGGGCGGTGAGGGCCACGACGGTGACCTGGGGATTCCGGACCCCCGATGTGGGGTTGCGCAGCGTGGCGGTGGCCTCCAGTCCATCCAGCTTCGGCATCTGGATGTCCATGAGGACCAGGTCGTAGTCGGCATTGCGGAGCGCCTGGATGGCCTCCATGCCATCACAAGCAACCTCGACGCACAGGTCCCAACCCCCCAGGATGGCCAGAGCCAGCTCCTGGTTCACGAGGTTGTCCTCCACCAGCAGGATGCGCTGCTGGTGGAAGTCTCGAGCGGTCGGAGTGGGCTCCGTGAAGGACGGACGCCGGGGCTCCGGGTCCTGGACGCTGAGGTGGAGCCGGGCGGTGAACCAGAACTCCGAGCCGACACCCTCCTCGCTGGAGCAGCCGATCTCCCCGCCCAGCAGGGTCGCCAGCTGACGCGAGATGGCCAGGCCCAGGCCGGTGCCGCCAACCCGGCGGGTGGTCGAGCCATCCACCTGGCTGAAGGACTGGAAGAGGTCGCCCAGCTTGTTGGCGGGGATGCCGATGCCCGTGTCCTGCACCGAGAAGCGCAGCAGCACGTCTGGTCCGCCCAGGACCACTGGCTCCACCCGCACCACGACCTTCCCCCGGTGCGTGAAGTTGAGGGCATTGCCGACCAGATTCACAAGCACCTGGCGCAGCCGCCGGGCGTCCCCTCGGAGGTGGCGGGGGGAGTCCGGGGCCAGGACCTGCAGATACTCGAGCCCCTTCTGCCGGGCCCGGCTGCCCATCGGCAGGCCCACCTCGTCCAGGAGGCGCAACAGATCGAAGTCCTCTTCGGCCAGCTCAACCTTGCCCGCCTCCACCTTGGCCAGGTCCAGGATGTCGTTGATGAGAGAGAGCAGGGACTGCCCGCTGAGCCTGGCCATCTCAGCGTAGTGCCGCTGGACCTCGTCCAGCCCGGTCCCCATGAGGAGCCCGAGCATGCCGATCACCCCATTCATCGGGGTGCGGATCTCGTGGCTCATGTTCGCCAGGAACTCGCTCTTGGCCCTGCTGGCCGCCACGGCCAGATCCCGGGCCTCCCGGAGGGCCCGCTCGCCCTCCTTGCGCTCCGTGATGTCGATGTCGATGCCGAGCAGCCGGGCGGCGCTCCCGCTCTCATCCCAGGCCGTCACCCGGCCAGAGGAGAGGAGCCACCGCCAGCTGCCATCCTTGTGGCGCATCCGGAGCTCCACCTGATAGGCCGGGAGCACCCCCGTGGCGTTCTGCCGGAAGGCCTCCCGGGCCCGGGCCAGATCCTCCGGATGGACCAGGGAGCTCCAGACATCATGGGCATCGGCCAGATCGCCCCGCTTGTAGCCCAGCATGGCCAGCCACTGGTCGCTGAAGTCGGTGCGGTCCAGCTGGGTGTTCCAGTCCCAGTGCCCCATCCGGGAAGCGTCCATGGCCATCCGGAGCTGCTCCTGGCTGGTCCGGAGGGCATCCTCCATGGCCCGACGCTCCGTGATGTCGGTGCGGATGGCGATGTAGCCAAGGGGGCGATCCCCTTCCATCTGGCTGGGCAGGATGGTCGCCGCTACCCAGTAGAGGTGGCCATCCTTGGCGCGGTTGCATATCTCACCGTGCCAGGCCTTCCCGGCCTTAATAGTGGCCCACAGGTCCTGGAAGAACGCCCGGGGGTGCTGGCCTGAGCTGACCAGCCTGTGGTTGGCCCCGATGAGCTCGCTCCGTGCATACCCACTCGTTTCGCAGAACTTGTCATTGGCATAGACAATCGTCCCCTCCACGTCGGTGACCGTGACGATGGCGTGCTCATCCAGGGCGAGCTTCTGCTGTTCCAGCTCTCGGAGGGCCTTTCTCCGGTCTGCCAGCAGGTCGGCCATGAGGCTGGTCAGCCGCATGAGGTCGTTGATTTCAGAACCGATCTCCTCCCGCCCCTGGGAGCGCAGGAGTTCGTTGGCTGTGGTCCGCAGAGACAGGACGATCCGGGCCTGGGCCTCGGCAACCTCCCGCAGCCGATCATTGGCCTGGAGCAGTTCCTCCGAGCTGAGGTTGAGGCTCCGGATCCGGAGCTCCTGGTCCCGGTCATGCTGGGCGTAGGTGGACTCCACCCGCGCCAGGAAGCTCCCAAACCCTCGGCAGAGCCGCTGGACAGAGGGCGGCAGGGACGGGTCAGCGTCCACCCGACGCAGGTCCTCCAGGAGGTCTGCAACCCCCTGCTGATCCGGCAGGACCAGGGCACGCTTGAGCTGCCGCTCCAGGAGGCGTTGCAAGGCTAGCGCTCCCCGATGCAGGTGACGGTCATGGTCTGGTTGTGGAGCTTGCACTCGGTTCCGCCCAGGGGTGCGAACTCGCCGTAGGAGTAGAACCCGGCAAGGGTCGTGGCTTTCCCGAGTGCTGCGCCCACCACTTCGATCTCTTCCTCGACCGCATCGCCCATCACCAGGCGGCGCCCCACGCAGCTGACCAGGAGTCCCAATCTCTGCCCTGCCCCACCCGACTGTGGGGTTCCAGCCAGCTGGGCGGCCTGTTCGGCACCATCCACCAGATCATCTGTGGAGGCATGCATGAGCCGCAGGAAGCCGCCGGCTTCGATGTCCCCGGCCAGTACCAGGTAGCCCTCGGCTTCGTTCACCCCCAGGATGGTCCGGATGAGCCCTACGCTGCCGCGTTCCGGGTCCAGGAGCTCGAGGGGAAAGAGGAGGCCCGAGTTGGGCAACCCCTTGGCGTGTTCCCCCAGGTAGCGCTTGTACACGTTCAGGGCGGGTTCCCCATCCAGTTCGTAGAGGATGTTCTCCTTGCTGTGGGTTATTTTTCGGGCGGGTCCGAAGGGAGCCCAGCCGCCGCAGGAGCCGTGGGACAGGATCAGATCTGTTCCGTACAGACCCACCGCCACCGCACCCTCCTTCGAGACCCCGGAGGGCCCGAGCGTCAAGGTCTCCACAAAGGCCCCATCGTCGCCCGCCAAGCCGCCAGAGATGGGCACCTGGTCCCCGACCTGGGAGGCCAAGCCGGCCAGGATGGCGCTGCCATTCACCCCGACGCCCTTGGCGAAGAGGAGGACAGCGCACAGGTTTGGTCCCTGCAGGGCCGCCCCGAGTGCGACGCCAGCACTCCGGCAGCTGTCCATGCTGGCAATGGCCGCTTCCACCACGCGGACGGCAACATCACCTTGGAACTTCACCGCGGTGAGCACACACGTCTGCTCGGAGACACCCCGGTCACTGATCTCTCCCGCCGTGGAGCACCCCACCAGGGGAACCCCCGGAAAGGCTCCCTGGAGCTGAGCAAAGTAGTCCGGGGAGCGCAGGCAGGAGACACTGCCGAAGACCAGAAGCAGCTGCGGCCCCAGCTCAGCCAGGGGCAGAAGGTGCCCTCCATCCAAGGGGGCGGAGCCATGCAACGCTTGGCGACATTCCATGGGGTTCCTTTCGGCGGCTGGAGCAGGACCAGATAATTCAGATGGGTTACGGGGCGAGGGTGGGTGCTGGCAGGGTGCTATCCCTGGCCGGAGGTCCCAAACGGACATACAGTTGCATCTCTCTTGGATGCCGGAGCTACACCAGCCATCTCTGGCGAAGGGCCTCCAGGTTGTCCTCCAGTCGCATGATCCGGGGGCGCAGCCCCTGGTAGCTGCCAGGCATCCCTGGACGGCTGTCGGCCAGGAGGGTGGTCCTGAAAAACTCCATGTTCACAGCCAGCACGCTGACAGAGATGGCGAACTCGGCCTCTGCCTGGGCCCTACTCCCAGTCTCAAACATTAGCTTTGCAAGCAGATAGGTTGCATGGATGGTCTGCTTCTTGGAGTTGACCCGATCATCTAGGTACAGGATCGCCCGTGGATTGTTCTCATCGAAGAAGCCGCGGACCCTCCCGATCCAGTATTCGGCCCGGCGCTGGGCTGGGGAGATTTCCAGCCGCGGGGGCAGCGGCGCAGGGGGTGGAGCGGAGGCGGCCGGCTCCACCAGGCCGAGCCGCTCCTGCTCCGGCTGGCTCAGGAGCCTCCGAAGGCGGGCCAGGGCCGCCTCCATGGCGACCTGGTCGGGCCCGTGGGCCACCCGTTTGCGGAAGCAGGCCTGAATGGCGTCCACCAGCTCCGAGGGGTGGAAGGGCTTCGTGAGGAAGTCATCGGCACCGGCGGTCATGCCCCGGCGATGGGTCTGCCGGTCCGCTTGGGACGTCAGGAAGATAAAGGGCAGCCGGGCCAGGCGAGGTTCCAGCTGCGCCGCGGCCAGGACCCCGAAACCGTCCAGACCAGGCATGACGATGTCGCAGACCACCAGGTCCGGGGGCTGGGCCCGCAGCATGGCAAGCCCCTCCTCACCGTTTTTCGCGCTCTCTGTCTCGAACCCGAGGGTGCCCAGCAACAGCTCCGTCCCCAGGAGAACGGTGGGGTCGTCGTCGATGATGAGGATCCGTGGCATGGGGTGGAGAGCTCCGCGTTAGGGATTCATTGTGGGGGGGGGAGCCTAGCGGCACACGCGGCCCAGGGGCTTCCCCCCGACCAAGTGGAAGTGAAGATGGAACACCACCTGCCCCGCATCGGGCCCGCAGTTGCTGATCAGGCGCCAGCCACCTTCTGCCACGCCCTGCTCCTGGGCCAGCTGGGCGGCCAGGGCTGGAATGCGCGCGGCGGCGGCGGCGGTCTCCGGGGTGAGGTCCGCCAGACCAGCGCAGTGGGCCTTGGGAATGATGAGCAGGTGCACCGGGGCCTGCGGGAAGATGTCTTTGAAGACGAGCAGGGTATCGTCTTCGTAGACGACTGCGGCGGGGATCTCCTTCCGTGCGATCTTGCAAAACAGGCATTCGCTCATCGGGGTTCTCCCATGTTCAACATCATTCTGCACCAGCCTGAGATTCCGCAGAACACCGGAAGCATCGGTCGCCTCTGCGTCAACAACGGTGCGAAGCTGCACCTCATCCATCCCCTGGGCTTCGACACCTCGGACGCCCAGGTGCGCCGGGCGGGCCTGGACTACTGGGAGAAGCTGGAGCCGCTCCACTACCCCGACTGGGCCGACTTCCTGGCCCGGAACCCGGCCCTGCGGCTCTGGTTCTTCTCCACCAAGGGCGCCCGCCGCCACACTCAGGTGCCCTGGGCCTATGGCGACGGCCTGGTCTTCGGGCGGGAGACCGTGGGCCTCCCCGAGGAGCTGCTCCAGGCGCACTCGGAGAGCCTCGTTCGCATCCCCATGCTGGGCGACCACCACCGCAGCCTGAACCTTGCCCAAGCCGCAGCCATTGGCCTTTACGAAGCCCTGAGGCAGACTGAGAGCTGGTGAATCCCTCTGGAGCCTCCCATGAGCCAAGCCCCCATCCGCATCGTCATCGCCAAGCCCGGCCTGGACGGTCATGACCGTGGGGCCAAAGTGGTGGCCCGAGCCCTCCGGGACGCCGGCATGGAGGTCATCTACACGGGCCTCCGCCAGACGCCCATGCAGATCGCCGCCGCTGTGGTGCAGGAGGACGCCCGCGTCCTGGGCATGAGCATCCTCAGTGGGGCGCACAACCAGATCTTCCCCGAGGTCATGCGGCTGCTGAAGGAGCAGGGTGCGGACGATGTGCTGGTGTTCGCCGGCGGCATCATCCCCGATGAGGACATCCCGGCCCTGAAGGCCCTCGGCATCCGGGAGATCTTCCAGCCCGGCACCAACACCGATGACATCGTCGCCTTCATCCACCAGGCACTCTCCTCCTGATGGCCAAAGCCTCGCCCCTGTTCGAGTGCACCGCCTGCGGGGCGCGGCATCCGAAGGCCATGGGCAAGTGCACCGCCTGCGGCGCCTGGGAGGCGGTCCAGGAGGTGCGCGGCAGCCTGAAGCGGGATCTGCAGCGCAGCGACTCTGCCTTTGTCCAGGGCCACTACAGCGGCCCCGTGGCCCTACCGGATGTGCTGGTGACGGACAGTCAGCGCGAACCCACGGGCCTGGTGGAGCTGGACCGGGTGCTGGGGGGCGGCGTGGTGCCGGGGATGGTGGCCCTGCTGGGCGGCGAGCCCGGCATCGGCAAGTCCACCCTGCTGCTCCAGTGGGCCGCAACCTCCAAAGGCTTGGTGCTCTACGCCAGCGGCGAAGAGAGCGAGCGGCAGATCAAGCTGCGGGCTCAGCGCCTGGGCGCAGAGAACCCGGGCATCCACCTGCTGGCGGAGACGGACGTGCGGCGGATCCTCGAGGCCGCCGAGCGCATGAAGCCGGACCTGCTGCTGGTGGACAGCATCCAGACCCTCTTTGATCCCGACTTCGAGAGCAGTGCGGGCAGCGTCAGTCAGGTGCGCGGCTGTGCCACCCTGCTCACCCGCTGGGCCAAAGCCACGGGCACGCCTCTGGTGCTGGTGGGTCATGTCACCAAGGACGGCAGCCTCGCTGGCCCCAAGGTGCTGGAGCACCTCGTGGATACCGTGCTGGCCTTCGAGGGGGATCGCCACCACCACCATCGCCTCCTGCGGGCCCTGAAGAACCGCTTCGGTGCGGCCTTTGAGCTGGGTGTGTTCGCCATGACCGAGCGGGGCCTGGTGCCTGCCGAGGGCAACCCCTTCTTCCTGGATGCCGAGCCCCGGCCCGGCTGCGCCGCCACGGTGGTGCTCAGCGGCACCCGGCCTATGGTGGTGGAGATCCAGGCCCTGGTGGCCTCATCGGGCCTAGGCATCCCCCGGCGCACGGCCCTGGGCATCGACGGCCAGCGGCTCGCCATGCTCTGTGCGGTGGCCGAGCGGCGCGGCGGCGTGCAGCTCCATGACCGGGATGTGTACCTCAACGTGGCCGGGGGCCTCGAGATCGAGGATCCCGCCGCGGACCTGGCGGTGGTGGCCGCCCTCTGCAGCAGTGCCACGGGCCGCCTGCTGGCCCCGAAGTGCCTCTTCATGGGCGAGGTGGGCCTCACGGGCGAGGTGCGCCCCGTGGCCCAGCTGCCCCTGCGCCTGCAGGAGGG
>CAITBU010000363.1 GCA_903890595.1 uncultured Holophagaceae bacterium
AGATCGTCCCCGGCCTCGCCTTCCCCATCGGCGTCGGCGCCAGCAAAGGCGAAAAAGCCGTGTTCCTCTATCTCAGCTTCGAGCACCCCTTCAAGTAGGGGCACGCCGCGCGAGACCAAAAGGCTTCGGGTTGGTTGTCCTAGCTCCGCCAGTTGCGGGCTTCAAGGATCTCCACCAAGGACACCAAGGAAAAGCCTGCGCCGACAGGGCCTCCGGCCTCCGCCCGCAGGGCGCCTTCGTGAACTTAGTGGAGCGCCTTTTCACTGGGCCTTCCTCTGCGCCCCTCCGCTCCCCTCGTCCTTTCTCCGCGAGAGTATTTTTCTTTCCCACCAACCCCCGAAGCAGCCGAGGCTCAGAACTTCCACTTCACCCGCACCGCCAAGGTCCGGGGTGGGATGACGTGGGTGCCACCAAAGATGCTCAGGAAGTTGTAGAGGCCTTTCTCGTCCGTGGCGTTGAGCAGGTCCGCCGCAACGGTGACCTGCCGGCGGCCTGCCAGCTTCCAGGCCTGGCTCAGGCTCAGGTTCCAGGTGGTGCGGGGTGCCACGCGCCAGGTGCCCTCTGAGTCTTGGCGGACATAAGCGCCACCGAAGGCGTAGTCGGCGTTCCCAGCCACCGCTGCCGGATCCTGTGCCACCAGCCCCGAGTCGTAGCGGCCATTCACCTGCGCCGTGACACCGTCCCGCTCGAAGACGAGCCCCAGCTGGGCACTGAGCTTCTGGTCATGGTCGATGAGAAAGCGCTCCCCCGCTGCGGCCTCCGGAGCCTCCAGCTGCAGGCCGCCCACCAGGGGCGCCTGGAACACCGCTCGGGTGCGCCCCAGGCTGAGGAAGGCAGACCAGCCGTTCACAGGCACCAGGTCCAGGCGCAGGTTCATGCCGTGGAAGAGGCCCCGCTCCGCAGCCACCGGGAAGAGGATGCCCGTGTTGAGGAACTGGGCATTGTCCCCGGCATTGCGGCTGCGCTTCTCCCAGTACTCCACCATCACCCGCCCGAGCTTGCCCAGCTGCTGCTCGATGCCGTAGCTGAAGGAGTGCTGCAGCTCGGGCCGCAGAGGCTGGCGGGGCGTGCCCGCGAAGGGGCCGAGGTCCCAGGCCTGCTGGGACATGGCCAGGGCCAGGTTCTCGTGCTCCCGCAGGATCAGCAGCCGGTCGTAGCTGGCGCGCAGCACCGTACCCGACGGGTCGATGCGATAGCTCAGTCCCACCCGTGGCTGCAGCTGGCTGTCGGCGACCTCCGCCACAGTGTAGGTGTCGTGGCGCAGACCCAGGGCCAGGAACAGCGCTCCCAGGTGGACGTCGTTCTGCACAAAGGCCGAGGTCAGCGTGGGGGTGAGGCGGGCGCTGAAGTGGAAGAGGTGCCCGCCCCCCGCCGGGGTGTAGCGATGCAGAGGATCCGCCGGATCAGGGGCCAGGGCGTCATCCGTGAGGGCGAAGTCGAAGCGCTCGCTGAGGGGAAAGGCGATGCGCTGGAGACCCACCTTGGTGAGGTTCTCCTTGCCCCAGCGCTGGGTGAACGAGGCTTGAACACCCAGGTTGCCCAGGGTGCGGTCCTGGCTCACCCAGGTGGGAAAGTCCGTCTGGCTACCGGTGAAGCCCTCGGCCAGCTCCCGGGTGGGCCGCAGGTCAGCCCGGGAGGTGCGACCGAAGAGTGCTGCCTCCAGGCTCTGGGTGGGGCTGAAGAGGTGGGCCCAGGCCAGGCTGGCACTGGCATCGGAGGTCCCCACCCTGGGGTCCTGGCCCCGGGCCTGCTGGGAGGCCAGGTTCGCCACTTGGCGCTCCGTGCGACCACCTGACAGCGAGAAGCGCAGGGTGTCCTGGCTGCCCAGGAGCCAGTCGAAGCGGGAAAACAGCCGCCCGGTCCGCCCCTGGTTGTGCAGGTTCTGGAACGAGACCGGGTCCAGGAAGCGGTCGCTCTCACTGGCGGCGCCACTCACAAACCAGCCGAAGGTGTCCTGGCCGCCCCGGGCATTGAAGCCGGCCTCGGCGGTGCGGAAGCGCGCCACCCCGAAGGAAGCTTCGCCTTCGAAGCCGTCCGGCGTGCCCAGGCCCGACTTGGTGGTGAGGTTCACCACCACCACGGGCTTGCCACCGTACTCCGCCGAGATGCCGCCCGTGATGACCTCCATGCTCTCCACCTGGGAGGGGTCCAGGCTGTTGCTGAAGGTGGCGTGGAGCTGGTCCGAGACCGGAATCCCGTCCACCACATAGGTCATCTGCCCGTGGCTGCCCCGGAAGTGGAAGCGGCCATTCTCATCGGCGATGAAGCCGGGCGTGGCCAGGAGGATGCTCTCCATGGCGCGGCTCTGCACGGCCGCCGGCATGCGCTCGATGCTGCTCTTGTCGATGTCCAGGTGCGTGGACGGGTGGTCCTCCACCAGGCGCAGGTTCTCCTCAATGACCACCACCGCCCCCTCGGGCTGCAGGGCGACGGGGACCACCAGGGGCAGCTGGCTGTGGACATCCACATCCAGGTGGGCGGGCAGCAGGCCTGAGGCCCGGGTATCCAGGTGGTAGGTGTTGAAGGGCACGTTCTGGAAGGTATAGACCCCCTTGGCGTCGCTCCGCACCTGCTGGCGGTAGCCCGAGACCGGGTTGGATAGCAGCAGGCTGGCCCCCGCCACGGGCCGACCCTGGTCATCCGCAACTCGGCCCGTCACCACCCCACTGGCAGCGGCCCCCAAAAAGGGAGCAACCATCAGGGCCAGAAGGCCAACGCGAAAAGGATGTGAGGACATGGTGTAGCTCCAGATAGAATTCTTTTCTATTTACGCCCTCCGGTCAACCAAGTTTATTTCTATGTGCGACAGAGAGGGCACTAAACCAAGGGGCAGCAGCATCGAAGCCCAAGAGATCTGACGCCCTTGCTGGGAGGCCTTTGCTATGAAGCGCAAAAAACTGTGGATCTCGCTCGGGGCCCTTGCGGTGCTCCTCATTGGCGGGGTTGCCATCGCTGGGATGCAGGACAAGGGTCTTGGGGTCCAGGTGGCCACGGTGGGCAAGGAAAACCTCACCGCCAAGGTCAGCGCCAACGGCAAGGTCCAGGCCGTCACCAAGGCCGACATCTCCGCCAACGTCATGGGCCAGGTCACCCGCCTGGCGGTCAAGGAAGGGGACCGGGTCACCCGGGGCCAGTTCCTCATGGAGATCGATCCCCGCAGCGCCCGCGCCAACGCCGATGCCATGCAGGCCAACCTCCAGGCCGCCCAGTCCGACCTCATTTCCGTCACTGCCAACCTGGCTCAGGCCAAGTCCGACCTGGCCCGGGCCAAGGCCAACCGGGAGGCCGGCATCATCGCCGCCGCCGACTTCGAAAAGATCCGCACCGCCTTTGAGACCGCCACGGCCACCCAGGAGACCTCCCGGCGGCGCACGGAGCAGGCCAAGGCCAATGTGGCCCAGTCCCACGTGGGCCTCGGCAACTCCACCATCACCGCCCCCATGGACGGCGTGGTCACCGCCCGGCGCATCGAGCTGGGGGAGACCGCCGTACCCGGCATCCAGAACTCCGCCGGCACCGTGCTGGTGACCATCTCCGACATGAGCAAGGTGGAGGCCGAGATGGAAGTTGACGAAGCCTCGATCCCCAGCGTGAAGCTGGGCCAGGAGGCCCAGGTCCGCATCGACGCCTACCCCAACCAGACCTTCAAGGGTCAGGTCACCGAGGTCGGCGGCAGCCCCATGCTCAAGCTCAGCAGCAACGAGGCCACCAAGTTCAAGGTGAAGGTCTGGATCAAGGATCCGCCCCTCACCATCAAGCCCGGGCTCTCCGCCCAGGCCGACATCTACACCGGCAGCCGCGACCAGGCCCTGGCGATCCCGTTCCAGTCCCTGGTCATGCGCGAGATCAAGCTCAAGCCCGGCGAGGTCCGCCAGCCCGGCGCCGCCCGCGAGGAAGAGGGCGTCTTCATCTCCGAGGGCGGCAAGGCCAAGTTCCTGGCGGTCAAGACCGGCCTCATGGGCGACCTCTCCGTGGAGGTCAGCTCCGGCCTCAAGGGCGGCGAGACCCTGATCACCGGCCCCAACCGCATCCTCCGGGACCTCAAGGGTGGCGAGAAGGTCCGGGCTGAGAAGGCCAAGCCCAAGGAAGAGGTCAAGCCATGAGCCGGGACCGCGCCTTCGCCCACTGCCGAGCCTGAACCAGCTGTCATGAACGCCGCCGAACTTCTCCGCGCGTCGCTCCGAGCGATCAAGGCGCACACCCTCCGCAGCTTTCTGACGCTGCTGGGGGTCATCATCGGCGTGGCCACCATCGTGGCCGTGGTGGGGGTCATCTCCGGCCTCAACACCTACGTCAAAGAGAAGATCATCGTCCTGGCACCGGACGTCTTCATCATCGAAAAGTTCGGCATCATCCGGTCCCACAAAGAGTTCCTGCAGGCCGTGAAGCGCCCACCCATTTCCTGGAAGGAGTACGAGCGCCTGTCCAGCGGCATCCTCCAGCACGCCAGCCAGCTCAGCGCTGCGGCGGGCACCGCCATGCCCGTGAACAACGGGGACAAGCGGCTGCCCGACATCGTGGTCATCGGTGCCACCGCCAACTTCGCCGACCTCTTCCGCCTGGAGTTCGAGTCCGGGCGCTTCTTCAGCGACAGCGAGAACCAGGCCAGCCACCCGGTGGCCGTCATCGGCGCCGACACCAAGGATGAGCTGTTCCCGCACCTGGATCCCGTGGGCAGGATCCTCCTGCTGCGGGGCCTGCCCTTCCGCATCATCGGCGTCATGCCCAAGCAGGGGCGCACCATCGGCTTCAGCCAGGACACCCGGGTCTACATCCCCCTGCAGGTCTACCGCAAGAACTTCATGCCGGCCAACCAGAGCCTGCAGCTGCACATCAAGGCCGAGGGTGGCGTCGAGGGCCTGGATGCCGCCCAGGACGAGGTGCGCGCCCTCTTCCGCGCCATGCGCCACACGCCCTTCCGCAGCCCCGACCCCTTCGGCATCCTCACCCAGGAGAGCCTCCAGCAGCTCTGGAAAGCCATCAGCAGCGCGGCCTTCGTGCTGCTCATGCTCATCTCCAGCGTGAGCCTTGGGGTGGGTGGCATCGTGATCATGAACATCATGCTGGTGAGCGTGGTGGAGCGCACCCAGGAGATCGGCGTGCGCATGGCCCTGGGCGCCAAGAAGCGCGACATCCGGCGCCAGTTCCTGCTGGAAGCTGCCCTGCTCTCCGCCGCCGGGGGCGTCATCGGCGTCCTGGTGGGTACCGCGGGGGCCTTCCTGGTGAAGGCCTTCTCCGGCTTCCCGGCCCAGATCACCCCGGGCATCGTGTTCACGGGCATCTTCGTCAGCACCCTGGTGGGCCTGGCGGCCGGGTTCCTGCCGGCCTACCGGGCCTCCAACCTCGTCATCATCGACGCGATCCGGGCGGAGTGACCATGGCCACCCACCGCAGCGGCTTCCGCGGCATCGGCACCGAGAACATCCGCTTCGCCTTCCGCGCCATGGTCTCCCAGAAGCTGCGCAGCTTCCTCACCCTGCTGGGCATCGTGGCCGGCGTGGCCACGGTCATCGCCATGGTGAGCTTCGTGTCCGGCTTCAACGCCGCCGTCACCGACAGCTTCAGCGCCTTCGGCACCACCCTGGTGCAGTTCCAGAAATACGAGCCCCGCTTCGGCGGCGGTGGCGGCCCCCTCCCTGAGGATCAGAAGCGGCGCCGCAACCTCACCATCGAGGACGCCGAGGCCCTCAAGCGCCTCTGCCCCCTGGTGCGGTCGGTCTCCCAGGAGCGCTACCTCCAGGGTGCCGCCGGGGCCTCCCTCACGGTGAAGACCCCCGAAGGCACCGAGGCCAGCGGCCCCACCCTGGTGGGCACCAACCCCGACTACGCCCCCTCCAACAATGCCTTCGTGCAGGACGGTCGCTTCCTGGTGGAAGCCGACATCAGCCACAGCGCCCGCACCTGCGTCATTGGGCCCGAGACCGCCACCGCCCTCTTCGGGCGCAAGGACCCCCTGGGCCGCACCCTGCTGCTCAACGGCATCGCCTTCAACGTGGTGGGCCTGCTGGAGAAGAAGGGCAGCTTCCTGGGCGGCGACGCCGACAACATCGTGCTCATCCCCATCAGCACCTTCGATGAGATGTTCCCCCAGATCAAGAACGGGAACGGCGACAACCTGCACATCGCCACCGTGCCCAAGGACCCCAAGCGCATGTACGACATGATGGACCAGGAGGTGGCGGTGATGCGCGCCCGCCGCGGTCTGCGCGCCAGCCAGCCCAACGACTTCGCCATCTTCACCAGCGAGGCTTCGCTGAAGACCTTCCAGCAGATCACCGGCGGCATCGCCGGGGCCATGATCCTCATCGCGGGCATCGCCCTGCTGGTGGGTGGCGTCGGCGTCATGAACATCATGCTGGTGAGCGTCACTGAGCGCACCCGGGAGATCGGCATTCGCAAAGCCCTGGGCGCCACCCGCAAAGACATCGCCATGCAGTTCCTGGTGGAGGCCGTGAGCCTCACGGGCGTGGGCGGCGCCATCGGCATCGCCGTGGGCCTCTCCATCGCCATGCTGGTGCGCCTGGTCTTCGAGTTCCCGGCGGCGGCCCCCCTCTGGAGCGTCGTCCTGGGCTTCGGCGTCAGCACCGCCGTGGGCCTGATCTTCGGGTTGTGGCCCGCACTAAAAGCCGCCCGACAGAACCCCATCGAGGCCCTGCGGTACGAGTAAGCTGACTACTCACCGTCAGCGGGTTGCGCACCGATGAGCGGGATAACCTTCCCGGAGCCCCCATGAGAGCCCTGCCCCTGATCCTGCTGCTGGCGGTCCTGCCCCTTGTGGCGGACGAGCACCCGGCCCCGGCGGCCGCCAAGGCCAAAGCCCAGCCCAAGGTGGTCACTGCCCCCCAGGCCCCTGCCGAGGCTTCGGTGGACGCGGGTCCAAGCACGCCCAAGGCCGCCCTCGCGGAGCTCAGCGCGGGCAACGCCCGCTTCGTGGCGGGCAAGCGGGTCCGCACCCTCGATACCGGCCAGGACGCGGCCATGCGCGCCGCCCTGGTGAAGGGGCAGGCGCCCTTCGCCGTGGTCATCACCTGCTCCGACAGCCGGGTGCCCGACGCCCTCCTCTTCGACCAGGAAGCGGGCCGCCTCTTCACCATCCGCGAAGCGGGCAACGCGCCGGACCTGCAGGGTCTGGCCTCGGCGGAGTACGCCGTGGAGCACCTCGGTTCCAAGGTCATCGTGGTCATGGGGCACACCAGCTGCGGCGCTGTGAAGGCCGTGCGCGAGGCCAACGGCAAGCCCCTGCCGGGCAACCTCTGGGCCCTCCAGGCCGGCATGGCGGGGCTGTTGGAGAGTACCCCCCAGGATCCCAACGAGGATGCCAAGGCCCACCTCGCCCACCTGGAGGAAGCCAACGCCCGCCGCCAGGCCCAGGCCCTCCTCGACCGCTCCCCCCTCCTCCGCGACCTCGTCACCGCAGCCAAGGTCACCATCGTCCCCGCCCTCTACAACCTCGCCAGCGGCAAAGTCCAGTTCCTCAAAGCCGTCGCCGCAGCAGCAGCCGCACCCGCGCACCACTAGCGCCACGCTGCATTCAAGGTGACAAAGAAATAACTTATCCACAGATTCCACAGATTACACAGATAGAGAAAAAGCCTTAGCCGGGGATGGACGGGGAGTGCGGGGATAGGGCAAAGCTCCAGCATGGGCTCCAGCCCGGGGCGCCGCTGCCCCGCCTCTTGGGGGGCGCGGCCGGGGCACCCCGGGCTGACTTCCGGCACCGCCGGAAGCCGCCTTCGGCGGGCTCATGCGGGGGGTGGGTCGGCGCGCAATC
>CAITBU010000364.1 GCA_903890595.1 uncultured Holophagaceae bacterium
CCCACGCCGGACTCGCCCACCAGCAGGGGGTTGTTCTTGCGGCGCCGGCAGAGGATCTGGGCCATGCGGGTGATCTCGGGCTCGCGGCCCACCAGGGGGTCCAGCCGTCCCGCCGCCGCCCGGGCCACGAGGTCCGTGGCGTAGGCCTCCAGGGGCTTGGGGGAAATGGCTTCCGGTTCGTCGGTCGAGGGCTCCTCCATCGGGTCGGCGGGAGCCTTCTTGGGGGCCTTTCGGACCGGGCCGTGGCTCAGGACCTTGAGCAGGGGGAGGCGCCGCACACCGTGTTTCTCCAGCAGGTGGCGGGCGGGGCTGGACTCCTCCTCAAGGAAGCCCGGCAGGAGCTCGCCCCCCTGGATGGCGCTCTTGCCGGCGCTGAGGCTGTGGAGGAGGGCCCGCTCCACCACCCGGACAAAGCCAAGGGTGCTGTGAGGGTGGGGGGGCTCGCCTTCGGTGATGGCCTCGAAGGCCAGGGCGAGGATGCCTTCCAGCTCCTCCCGCAGCTGCTCCAGGTCCACCCCACAGGCCCGGAGGATCCCGGCGGCATGGGGCTCATCCAGCAGGGCCAGGAGCAGGTGCTCCAGGGCCACGTCCTCATGGCGGCGCGCCTTGGCCAGCTCGAAGGCCCGCTGGAAGGACTTGTCCAGTCCCTTGCTGATCTGTGGTGCTTCAGGCATGGTCGGGCTCCACAGTGAGGAGCAGGGGAAAGCCCTCCCGCTCGGCCATCTGGCGACCCCGCTCGGCGCGGGTCTCGGCCACATCCTTGGTGTAGCGCCCGGCGACGCCGGTGCCGGCCTTATGGACCGCCAGCATGATGGTCATGGCCTCCGGTTCGGTCTTGCGGAACACCGTCTTCAGCAGCCACACCACGAACTCCTGGGTGGTGTAGTCATCGTTGTGCAGGAGCACTCTCCAGAGCCCGGGTGGCCGGGTCTTGGACCGGCTGCGGGTGAGGACCTGCTCCTGCTTGCGGGGGCTCATGTCGGGCGTCTCCGGGGACACAAGCATAGCCCCCTGTGGGCGTTTTGCAGGTTCAAGACCCGGCCCATGTCCCCAGCAGACGGCCGTTCAGTGCGGTCCCGGGGAGGGGGCCCCAGCTCCGACCATCCCGGCTGAGGGGGCGGTTATCCCCCAGCAGCAGGTAGCCCTCCCCGCAGGCCCAGGCGCCCTGTCCCCCCCGCTCCGGGAAGGCCACCCAGGGCTCCTGCAGGCGCTGGCCGTTCACCGCGAGGTCCGGCCCCGACCAGCTCAGTCGCTCCCCCGGCAGACCCACCACGCGCTTGATGGACGCGCCGTCGGGACCGGTCACCAGCCAGACCTCCCCGCGCCGGGGGGGATGGGAGACCCAGGCCCGCAGGACCCAGCGGAGGCTGCCGTGGGGGAGGCCGGGCTCCATGCTGTGGCCGCTCACCCACAGGGGGCGGACCACCCCCAGGGGTGCCAGGGCCAGGGCCAGGGCGGCCAGGGGGAGCCAGGGCCGCATGGGGCCTAGGCCGAGACGGCCAGGCGGCGGCCGAGCCCATCCGTGAGGGCCACTTCCTTCAGGCGGGCCGGGGCCGCCACGAAGGGGGTCAGCTCCGCCAGCAGGCGGCGGGCCAGGGCCGGGGGGCCGTCCAGGCCCAGGTCTTCCAGCAGATGGCCCTGGAGGGGGGCCAGGCTGCGGTCCAGGGCGGCCTCCAGGTCCCGGAAGTCCACCACCACGTCGAAGGCATCCAGGCCTGTGCGGACCGTCACGACTTCCACCGTGTAGTCATGGCCCTCCCAGGCTCCGGCGGTGCGGAAGACCACAGACAGGGGGCGGGTGACAGCGGCTTCGAAGGTCAGGGCAGGGGGGGTGGCCAAAGGGACTCCAGGGCTGACTTCAGGTCGAGGGTTCAGTTTGTCATGGCCACCGATACACTGGGACATCAAGACCGCCATACCTGACAACAGGGTGATCGATCGACCGGCCCCGGCCGCCGTCGACCCCAGCCGCTAGGAGGAACCCATGAAGGTCCTGGAAATCGTGCTGTTCTGGCTCATGACGCTGGGTGCCATTGGCTTCTTCGTCTGGACCATTCGGCAGCGCCTGGCCACGCTGCAGGCCGGCCTGCCGGACAACCGCTTCGACCAGCCCTGGGTGCGCCTCAAGGGCGTCTTCATCCTGGCCCTGGCCCAGAAGCGCATGCACCGCGACCGCTACGCGGGGATCTACCACTTCCTGATCTTTTGGGGCTTCTGTGTCCTGGGCCTGCGCAGCGTGGAGCTGGTGCTGGAGGGTCTCTTCCACTGGAACCTGACAGCGGCTCTGGGCACCTTTGGGCTCGGCTACCAATACACCAAGGACGTCTTCGAGGTGCTGGTGCTCGTGGGCATCGGCATGGCCATGCTGCGCCGGGCGGTGGCCAAGCCCTGGCGCCTCGAGAACTCCATGGACGCCTGGGGCACCCTGTCCTTCATCGCCGCCCTCATGGTCACGGACCTGCTGGCGGACGGTGCCTACATCCACCTATTCGCTCCCGTCTGGAAGGACCACGCCCCCGCCAGCCTCTTCGTGGCCGAGCTGCTCAGGCCCCTGGGCGGTACGGCCCACCTGGTGATCTACAAGAGCATGTGGTGGCTGCACCTGGCGGCCCTCTACGGCTTCGCCAACTTCCTGCCCTACTCCAAGCACTTCCATGTGTTCACGTCGCTCTTCAACATCTACTTCCGCGAGCTGGAGCCCAACAAGAACCTGAAGCCCATGGACATGGAGGCCGAGCACTTCGGCATCAACAAGATCCAGGACTTCACCTGGAAGCAGATGCTCGACTTCTACACCTGCGTGGAGTGCGGCCGCTGCCTGGAGAACTGCCCCACGACCCTCACCGGCAAGCCGCTCCGCCCCAAGGACTTCGGCAACGACCTGCGGGACTACCTCAAGGCCACGCCCCTGGCGCAGATGGGCCAGGACCAGCCGGCGCCCGCCGACCGGCCGCTCATCGGCGGCCCCGTGCCCGAGGGCTCGCACTGGCAGCGGGATGACGAGGCTGCGCCCTGGAGCAAGGACCAGCTGGAGGGCTGGATCAGCAAGGACACCATCTGGGCCTGCACCAGCTGCGGCTACTGCGAGTGGGCCTGCCCCCTGCAGATCAGCTTCGTGGACAAGCTCGTGGGGATGCGGCGCTTCCTCACCCTGGAAGAGAGCGACTTCCCCGCCGAGGCCCAGGTGGCCTTCAAGGGCATGGAGCGCCAGGGCAACCCCTGGAACCTGGCCCAGGCCGATCGTGGCAAGTGGGCTGAGGGCCTGGAGGTTCCGACCATGGCCGAGAACCCCGAGGCCGAGTACCTGTTCTGGGTGGGCTGTGCCGGCAGCTACGATGCCGCCGGGCAGAAGGTCTCCCAGTCCTTGGTGAAGCTGCTCAAGGCTGCGGGCGTCTCCTTCGCCATCCTCGGCACCGAAGAGAGCTGCACCTGTGAGTCCGCCCGCCGCCTGGGCAACGAGTACCTCTTCCAGACGGCCACGGAGACCAACGTGGAGCTGCTCAAGGGCTACGGCGTGAAGAAGGTCATCACCAACTGCCCCCACTGCCTCAACACCCTGAAGAACGAGTACCCGGACTTCGGCGGCACCTTCGAGGTGGTGCATGGCACCGAGCTGGTGGCGGAGCTCATCGCCTCTGGTCGCCTCAAGCTGGATCAGACCGTGGACGTGGACCTCACCTACCACGACCCCTGCTACCTCAGCCGCTACAACGGCCAGGTGGACGCACCCCGCGCCATCCTGGGCGCCATCCCCGGTGTGAAGCTCACCGAGATGGATAAGCACGGCGAAGCCACCATGTGCTGCGGCGCTGGCGGCGGCCGCTTCTGGCTGGAGGAGCACCTGGGCAGGCGCGTGAACCACGAGCGCTTCGAGCAGGCCATGGAGACCAAGGCGACCACCATCGCCGTGGGCTGCCCCTTCTGCAACGTCATGCTCAACAACGCCGCTGGCGAGACTGGCCGCGAGGGCATCGCCACCACCGATGTGCTCGAGCTGGCCGCCAAGGCCCTCAAGGCCTAGGCACTGCCTTTACCCAACAAGAAGGGGGCGCCAACGGCGCCCCCTTCTTGTTGCCTAAAAAACAAAACTTTTTAACCGGATGGGTAGGTTTTTTCAAACCGGATCTGTTGCCTGTGAGGCTCTGGGAGATCCTGCTAGCAAGCACCTAGTCATTTCAGTCTAGGCCTAGCGTGAACCACACCGCAGTGGTCGCAATCGCAGCCTGCTGCAACCGGCCATCGGCCTGGACCGAGGTACGGGCCAGCGCTGGTTTTTTGGGAGGGACATGATGTTCAGAAACAGCCTGCACGTGGGCCTGCTCCTGGTGGCAGGGGCCCTGATCCCGGCAGCCTCGGCCCAGACCGCCCTGCCCCCCGCCAACCAGGGTGCCTTCCAGGGCGGTGTCACCGGAACCAAGACGGACGCGGGCATCAACAACGTCCTGCCGCCGTCCCTGCAGATCCCCGCAGGGTCTTTCAACATCCCCACGAACAGCAAGCCCAGCCCGATGTTCGGCGCTCAGCCCTTCATCCAGCAGATGCTTCTCTTCGAGGAGTTCGGACCGGAGCCCTTGAACCCCAATGGGCCGGTGCCCGCCAAGGGGTTCCCCACGCCTACCATGGGCCCCCTGCCCGAGCAGAACCCAAGCAGCGTCGCTGCCAGCGTCCCGGCCGGCGCCACCCTGGAAGGCTTTCTGGCCCAGCCGGGCATCGCCCCCTGGCCCAGGGAGTATGCGAACACCCAAGACTTGAACCCCTGGAAGGCGCCGATCGAGACCTTCCTGGGCCGACCCCTGACCGCCCCCCCTGCGGAGGGTCGGCCAGCAGGACCGGGCTGGGCCCATCAGCGCTGGAACGAGTTCCAGCCCTCGGTCTACTTCAAGACGGCCCAGGCTGGCGCACGGGTCAATGGCGGCTTCCGGGACACCCACCAGATGCACCGCTATCAGACCGGCGAGTTCGGCCTCGGTGGCCTCTACCACAACACCGCTGGCCTCGCGGCCACGGAAGGCACCACCAAGGGCATTGCGGTGCGCATCCATCCCAGCATGCCCATCCAGGAGCACGAGTCGGTCTGGACCTTCGATGGGACGGTGCCACCCAAGCTGCTCATGGCCCGCTATGGCCAGCCGGTCCTCATGCGCCACTACAACGCCCTGCCCATCGATCCAGCCGCCAACCGGGGCTTCGGGCTGCACACCATCAGCACCCATGAGCACAACGGCCACAACCCTGCCGAGAGCGATGGCTTCACCAACGCCTTCTTCTTCCCCGGGCAGTTCTACGACTACCGCTGGCCCATGCAGCTGGGGGGCTACGACACCCTCAACACCACCGCCACCGACCCGCGGGCGGCCTTCCCTGCGGCACCGGGCGAGAGCCTCTATGTGAACGATCGCACCCCCGGCCTGAAGACCACCTCGGGCTACACCATCCCCATCCGGGGCGACTGGCGCGAGACCATGAGCACCCACTGGTTCCACGACCACATGCTCGACTTCACGGCCCAGAACGTCTACAAGGGCAACGCCGCAATGATGAACTACTACAGCGCCCTGGATCGCGGCAAGGAGGACCTGGAGGACGGCGTCAACCTCCGTCTGCCCAGCGGCACGGCGCTGCCCTGGGGCAACCGCGACTACGACGTCAACCTGCTCATCGCCGACAAGGCCTGGGACAAGGATGGCCAGCTCTGGTTCAACATCTTCAACACCGATGGCTTCCTCGGTGACCGCCTCCTGACCAACTGGCTCTACAACCCCTACTTCAATGTCCGGGCGCGGAGGTACCGGTTCCGCATCCTGAATGGTTCGGTCTCCCGCTACCTCACCCTGGCTCTGGTGCGCCAGGTGGCGGGCACGAGCGGCGAGCTGCAGGGCCCTTCCGGCTCGGGGATCTCCTACAACCGGGTGCCGTTCCACCTGGTGGCCAACGACGGCAACCTGATGGAGTATGCGGTGCCCTTCGACGGCATCGTGGACGTGGCCGGTGACGGCAAGCCCAAGGAGCGCAAAGGGGTCCTGCCGGAGCAGGGCATCGCTGAGCGCTACGACATCGTGGTGGACTTCAGCAAGAACGGCGTAAAGGTCGGCGACAAGCTCTACCTGGTGAACATCCTGGAGCACGTGGACGGCAAGAAGCCCAACCGCGTCATCGCCCTGGCCGATGTGCTGTCCGAGAAGTACAAGCCCACCCTGCACTTCACCAACGGGGTCGCAGACCGCTGGGACAAGGGGGACCCTGCCGTGGGCAAGTTCCTGGAGCTCCGGGTCCAGGCCTACGCCGGCATCGACAAGAGCATGGATCCCGCCAACTACGTGGCCGGGAAGAAGCCCATGATCCCCCTGACCATCAACCGCGACTCGGTGGCTGACAAGGCCCTGCTGGCCAAGGCCCGGCACCACACCTTCGAGTTCGGCCGCGCCGATGGCACCGATGAAGCGCCCTGGACCATCAAGACCGACGGCAGCGCCGGGATGGGCATGGATCCCCGCCGGACCTCCGTGGCCACGGAGCTCTCCACCGATGCCACCGCCGCCGGCAGCAGCGGTGCGGGGACCCTCGAGGTCTGGAAGATCAGCAGCAGCAGCGGCGACTGGAGCCATCCCGTCCATGTCCACTTCGAGGAGGGCATCCTCCTGACCCGGGGCGGGAAGGCGCCGCCCCTCTGGGAGAAGTGGGCCCGCAAGGATGTCTACCGCGTGGGCCCCAGTGCCGACGCCACCGGCTCCGTGGAGCTCGCCATCCGGTTCCGGGAGTTTGCCGGAACCTACATGGAGCACTGCCACAACACCCAGCACGAGGACCACTCCATGCTCCTGCGCTGGGACATCAGCCGACCGGGTCAGCTGCAGCTGATGCCGGCACCGCTACCCACCTGGGAGGGCGTCCAGTTTGTCGACACCACGGCGCTGCCCACTTTCCGGACGGGCGATGGGTTTGGCCCCAAGCCTTGAGCCAAGGCCCCATCCTCCCCTGGTCATTGCCGCCTTCACTCAAGTCATAGGAGCGCCCATGCGCCGCCCGCACCGCAACCCCTTCGCCGCCGCCTTTGTGGCCCTGCTCCTCACCCTGGGGGCACTTGGTTCAGGTAGCGTCTCGGCCCGGGCTGGGACGACAGTCTGGGGGGCCGACTACTTCCCCAATGTCACCCTGGTCAACCAGGATGGCCAGTCGGTGCGCTTCTTTGATGACCTGATCAAGGGCAAGGTGGTGGCGGTGAACTTCATGTTCACTCACTGCAAGGATGTGTGTCCCCTGGAGACCGCCCGCATGCGGGAGGTCCAGGAGATCCTGGGGGATCGAGTGGGCAAGGACATCTTTTTCCTCTCCATCAGCATCGATCCCGAGCGCGA
>CAITBU010000365.1 GCA_903890595.1 uncultured Holophagaceae bacterium
GAACGCCGCCAGGGAGAGGATCCCGGTGCCGGCGCCGATGTCCAGGATGGGTCCGGCCAGGCGGTCTGCGGCTGCCAGGTCCTCCAGCAGGGTCATGCACAGGCGGGTGGTCTCGTGGCCGCCGGTACCAAAGGCCAGGCCCGGGTTCACCACCAGGTCGAGGCGGCCGGCCGGGCCCGGGGTCTCATCCCAGAGGGGGCGTACATGAAAGCGGCTGCCGACCTCGAAAGCGCCGAAGCCGTCCCGGCTCCGGGCCAGCCAGTCCTCATCGCCAAACCCTTCCGCCGCCAGGAGGCCCACGCCGGGGAAGGCCAGCAGGCCTGCGGCGTCAGGGGCGGCAACCTCTGGAGGGAAGTAGGCGTAGCAGGTGCGGGGAGGGTCCGCCTCCCGGTAGAAGGCCGAGGAGCCCCGGGCCTCCAGCCAGGCACAGAGGCCCTCTTCCTGAAGGTCAGGGACCTCGAGTTTCCACCTGAGATGCAGCACGTTCGCCATGCTCCCAGGGTAGCAGGGGCCTACTCGGCCTCGACTTCCGCATCCTCGAGGTCCAGGCGCTTCATCTTCTCCAGGAAGGTGGTGCGCTTGAGGCCCAGCAGGTCAGCTGCCCGCTTCTTGTTGCCCCGGGTAATGGCCAGGCTCTGGAGCATCAGGGTCTTCTCCATCTCGGACACCACCTGGTTGAGGTCCAGCCCCTCGGGGGGCAGATCCATGCTGTTGCTGGAGACGAACTGGAGGTGGGTGAAGGCCTCTGCCGGCAGCTCCGGTGGCAGCGCCGAGCCGGCCGGGGCCGACAGGCCCATGCGGTCCGCCAGGAAGGCGAAGTCCGCCCGGGTGAGCACGGGGCGCGTGCCGGACAGCACGATGGCGCGCTCGATGGCGTTCTCCAGCTGCCGGACATTGCCGGGCCAGGCGAGCTCCATGAGCAGGGGATCCACGCTGGGGTGCAGGGCCTTGGGGTAGAGCCCATGCTCCCGCGCCTTGCGGTTGAGGAAGTGCTGGGCCAGGTAGGGCACCTCTTCGGGCCGGGCCCGCAGGGGCGGCAGGACGATGGGCACCACTTCCAGGCGGTAGAAGAGGTCCTCCCGGAAGGCGCCCTCCTGGACCTTCTGCCAGAGGTCGACGTTGGTGGCGGCCACCACCCGCACTTCCACTCGCACCGGAGCGCCGCCGCCCAGCGGCTGGACCTCCCGCTCCTGGAGCACGCGCAGCAGGCGCACCTGGGCCGCCGGTGGCATGGTGCCGATCTCATCCAGGAAGATGGTGCCGCCGTGGGCCTCACGGAACTTGCCCGGCGTGTCCTTGCGGGCATCCGTGAAGGCGCCCTTGTTGTAGCCGAAGAGCTCGGACTCCAGCAGGTTCTCGGGAATGGAGCCGCAGTGCACGGCCACAAAGGGCTGGGCGGCCTCGGCGCTCATGCGGTGGATGGCCTTGGCGATGACTTCCTTGCCGGTGCCGCTCTCGCCGAGGAGGAGCACCGTGGCCCGGGTGGCGGCGGCACTGCGGGCGCGCCCCAGCACCTCGCGCATGGCCTGGCTGGCCCCCACCAGGCCGAGGGAGAGGGCCTGGGAAGCACTCAGGGCGGGGACCGTGGTCGCCCGGGGGCGGAGTCCGCCTTGGGGAGGCTCAGGGCCGAGGGTGCCCCAGCGCACGGAGCCTAGCCGACCCCACTCCGCCAAGTCAGCGGGAGTCAGGGCCGGAGCCTGGGGATCCAGGAGGAGCAGGATGGGCAGGGCCCCGACCTCGGGGACCAGGCGGAGGAGCTCCGGCAAGGGCCGCTCCCCTTTGGCGTTGAGCACCCAGAGATCCGTCTCCGTGGGCGGCAGAGCCGGTGCCGCGCCGCGGTCCACGGTCACGTCCCACAGGGTGGACCAGCGCTGCTCCAGACCGCCGGTGACCCCCCCGAGGGTGGACCAGTGCAGACGCGGGAGGGAGGTCATGGGGTCCTCGGGCCGGGAAGCCTGTTCCCACCCGAGACCAAGGAATGTCCCGAAGGGGAAAGGAGGGTGGGCGGAAAAAGGGGGCAATAAGTAATAAAGCGTATGTCCAACAAAATCTCTGTCCTTTGAACCCCTGTCAAGGAGGGACGTGACCTAATACCGTCACCCCTTCCCTTTCAGGTCCTGCGATTTTCAGCGGAAACACAGTGTGGGACTGGGTTTTCGGCCAGGCAAACGATACCTTCCAAAAATAATCTGGTCATCGATTTTTTCCTCATTAAGTCGTTGACCAATTTGCATGTTGCCGTTTTTTTCTTACGCCGACTTCCCTACATCCCTCCGTGCTTCCTTTACGCCAGAGCGTATGCTGTGGTCCTCACCCGGAGGCTGTCATGTCGCTCAAGGAATCCACCATGGTTCCCCTTGGCACCGCCTGCCCGGACTTCACCCTGCCGGGCGTGGACGGTCGCCTGTGGTCCCTCCATGACTTCCACACCCCCGCCCTTCTGGTGGTGGTCATGTGCAACCACTGCCCCTATGTCCAGGCCATCGATGGGCGCCTGGACGCCTTGGCCCGAGCCCAGGCCGGCCGCTGTGCCGTGGTCGCCATCAATGCCAACGACGCCGTCAGCCATCCAGAGGACAGCTTCGAGGCCATGCGCAAGCGCGCCCTGACCCGGGGCTTCACCTTCCCCTACCTGTGGGACGAGGAGCAGACCGTGGTCAAGGCCCTCGGGGCCGTCTGCACCCCGGACTTCTTCCTCTACGACTCCCACCGGCGCCTGGCCTACCGGGGCCGCCTGGACGACAACTGGAAGGACGCCACCCGGGTCACCCGCCAGGAGCTGAGCGAGGCCATCGACGGCGTCCTGGCAGGCCGGGACCCCCTTGAGGTCCAGCACCCCAGCATGGGCTGCAGCATCAAGTGGAAGTAGGCCCTGCGGACTGACCTGGGCCTCGGCGGGGGGTATGATCAAGGTTCTCCCTGGAGCCCCTGTGCGCCTGCCTCTGCTGCCTCTGCTGTTGTTGGCCCTGCCCCTCTGCGCCCAGTGGGACCTCCGGGTGGAGCTCCCCCGCCCCTCGGGTCAGAGCCTCCCCCAGACCATGCTGGTGGGCTCCGGTCAGCTGGTGGCCGGAGACCTCGGCACTGGCAGCGGCTACATCGCCACCCTCAGCCACCAGCTCTTCCAGCTGGGTCCCCTCCTGCGCCTGGAGGGGGGGGTCGAGTACTCCCAGCTGAACGCCAGCGGCGACCTCAACAAAGGCAGTGCCGTTCAGGGCACCCGGCTCAAACAGCAGGGCCTAGGGGCCGGCATCAACGCCCAGGTGTGGGTGCCCTTCGTGGGCCTGGCAGGGGAGATCGGCCTCATTCAGCGCTTCCAGCGCTACACCTTCGACACGCCGGGTGCCAGCAACACCAAGGACCTGAGCCGCACCTGGCTGCGGGTGGGAACCCGCTACCGCCTCCCTTCCATGGGGGTCCAGCCCTACCTCATCGCCAGCTACCAGCAGCCCGTCAGCAAAGACCGTCCCGTGAAGCTCTCCTCCGTATCAGACCTGGCCTCCTACTTCTCTGCCCAGGGCAGCGGACAGGAGTTCGACCGCCTGTGGACCTTCGGTGTCGGAGTGAACTTCTGATGGCCCATCGGCTCCCATTGACCCTGCTCGTGCTGTTGGCCCTGCCCCTGCCGGCAGCCCCTCCAGCACCCCGCCCCAGCCTGGTGGTGGTGGTGTCCGTGGATCAGCTCAGCGCCCAACTGCTGGAGGCCTTCGGCCCGGGACTGCCCGGTGGCCTGGGGCGGCTCCAGCGGGAGGGGCTCTGGTTCTCCGAGGCCTACCACGACCACGGCCTCACCGAGACCGGGCCGGGCCACTCCGTCATCCTCTCGGGCCGCTTCCCCGCCCACACGGGCATCGTGGAGAACCGCTGGATCGACCGCACCACAGGAAAGGCCGTCTACTGCGTGGAGGACCCCAACGGCAAGGCTCTGCACAACCTCAGCCAGCCGGGTTCATCCAACGTCCGCTTCCTGGGCGATGCCCTGGGCGACTGGCTGCAGGCCCAGGTCCCAGGCAGCCGCGTCTTCGCCATCTCCGGCAAGGACCGCGCCGCCATCCTCATGGCCGGGCGGCGCCCCACCGGCGTCTACTGGTTCTCCGGCGCTGCTGGCTTCACCAGCTCCACCGCCTACCAGGGGCAGCTGCCCAGCTGGCTGGTGCGCTTCGATGCCGGGCTTTCCGAGCGCCTCACCGCCGACACCTGGCTCTGGCTGAAGGACCCAGCCACCCCCGAGGGCCGCACCGCCCAGTGGACCTTCGGCACCACAGTCCTGCGCAATGGGGCCCTGCCCCGCCTCATTCATGGCTCGGGCATGCCCATGGACAAGGGCTTCGAGAACCGCTTTCGCCGCTCCCCCTTCCTGGACGCGGTGACCCTCGAGGCCGCTGAGGCCCTGCTGGCGGGCGAGGCCCTGGGCAAGGGGCCCGGCACCGACCTGCTGGCGTTGAGCTTCTCCGCCACGGACTACATCGGCCACGCCTATGGCATGTTCGGGACCGAGATGCGGGACCAGATCCACCGCCTGGACCGGGCCCTGGGTCGCCTCCTGGACCAGGTCCGCAGCAAGAACCCGGATGCGTGGGTGGTGCTGACCGCCGACCACGGTGCCCTCGACATCACCGAGGCCCTGGTCGAACAGGGCTTCCCGGCCAAGCGCGTGGAGGTCGGCCCCTTCATGGCCGCACTCCAGACCGAGCTGCGCACCACCTTCAAGACCGACAACGACCTGCTGCTTCCGGCCTACGATCCCACCACCCTCTACCTGAACGAGGCGGTGGTGAAGGCCGCCGGCCTGGATCGCGAGGCGGTGCTGGTGAAAGCCCAGGCCTGGCTGAGGGCCCAGCCTGACATTGCGGATGCCTTCACGGCCCGGGAGATGCAGGCCACCGATCCCGCGGCCACCGGCAGCCCCCGGGACAGCAGCAACCGCATGCTGCTGCGCCGCAGCTTCCACGCCGAGCGCAGCGGCGACCTCATGGTGGCGGCCAAGCCTTTCGTGGTCTTCGGCACGCCCCCTGCGGAGTACCCCGCGGGCCACGGCTCCCCCAACGCCTATGACCGCCGGGTGCCCCTGATCTTTTTAGGGCCCTGGCAGGGCGGCCGCCGCCGGGAGCCGGTGCGCATCGTCGACCTGGCCCCCACCCTGGCAAAAGAGCTGGGCATCCAGCCCGGCACCGTGGATGGCAAGGCCCTGGACCTGGGAGCCCGCACCCCAGCCAAAGCGGCGAAGCCCCGCCGCTGAAGGCCTGCGCCACCATGGCAGCCTCCATCGTCCTCCTGACCGGTGCCGGCATCTCGGCGGAGAGCGGCGTGCGCACCTTCCGCGATGGGGATGGCCTCTGGGAGCAGCACCGCCTGGAGGACGTGGCCACGCCCGAGGCGTTCCGCCGGGATCCCGCCCTGGTGCACCGCTTCTACAGCGAGCGACGGCGGGCGCTGGCTGAGGTGGTACCCAATGCTGCCCACCAGGCCCTGGTCCGCCTGGAGCAGGCGTGGCCCGGCGAGGTGCTGCTGGTCACCCAGAACGTGGATGACCTCCATGACCGGGCGGGCTCCCGCAGCCTCATCCACATGCACGGTGAGCTGCTGAAAGGCCGGTGCACGGCCTGCGGCGCGGTGTTCGCCTGGCCCGGGGCCATGGGCTGCGACAGCCAGTGTCCAGCCTGCGGCGGGGTGGGCCGGGTGCGTCCCCACATCGTCTGGTTCCACGAGCTGCCCATGGCCATGGACCGCATCTACGACGCCCTGGAGCGCTGCAGCCTGTTCGCGGCCATCGGGACCAGCGGCCACGTGTATCCAGCCGCTGGCTTCGTGGAAGCCGTGGGCCCGGACACCCGCACCGTAGAGCTGAACCTGGCGCCCAGCCTGGTAGCCAGCGCCTTCCACGAGCTCCGCACCGGCCGCGCCACCGACCTCGTGCCAGCCTTCGTCGACGAGCTGCTGGCGGGGCTCTGAGCTCCCCTTCATCCCCTTCATCCCTGTTTTAAAAAGCATTTTTGACAGGGATAACTGCGGATGAAGGGATAAAACCGTAGTGCTCCTTTGAATGCTGCCAGCTTGTTTAGGCTTGCGTGCAGTCCCTACTTCCCTGTGGTCGCCAGGGGCACCACGGGCAGCTCGACGAAGCTGTCTTTGCCGGGGGCGTGCCAGATGCGGTGGGTGGCGGGGCGGTAGTCGGTGGGCTTGGCCAGGAAGATGTTGGGCACGAAGGTCTGGGGGTTCCGCTCGTAGAGGGGGAACCAGCTGGACTGCACCTGCACCATGATCCGGTGCCCCGGCAAGAAGACATGGTTGGCCGTGGGCAGGGCGAAGCGGTAGGGCAGCGCCTCCCCGGGCTTGATGGGCACAGCCTGCTCCAGGCTCTCCCGGTAGCGGCCCCGGAAGATGTCAGCGGAGACCATCTGCTGGTAGCCCCCCAGGCCAGGCTGGGCCGGCACCTCGTCCGGGTACACATCGATCACCTTCACCACCCAGTCCGCATCCGTCCCCGTGGTGGAGGCCACGAGGTTGGCCACGGGCTCACCGCTGATGCGCAGGGGGGCCTTCAGGGGCTCGGAGACGAAGGCCAGCACATCGGTCCGGCCCGAGGCCTCGCGCTGATCGTCCGTGTGCCACTGGGGCCAGGTGAGGCCATTGTCGTAGCCCACGGGCTGGATGGGCCGGGCGCGGAAAGGCACAGGCTTCGCGGGATCCGACACGAACTCTTCGAAGGGTGCCACCCCGGCCTTGGGTGCCTCGGCCGACACCGTCAGGCCCGCCCCCAGGTGATAGCGGGTGGCGGGGTGCGGGGTGCCCTCCCCCGCCAGGGGCCAGCCCGGCAGCTTGCGCCAGGCGTTGGTGCCGGTCTCGAAGGCGCTGACCGGGGGCAGGCCAGAGGGCGGGCCGCCCTTGAGGTGCTGATCGAGGAACGGCTTCAGCACCTCGCGGCGAAACTGCAGAGCCGTGTCCTGGCTGAAGCGGAGGGGCC
Source organism: uncultured Holophagaceae bacterium (assembly GCA_903890595.1). Lineage (GTDB taxonomy): Bacteria > Acidobacteriota > Holophagae > Holophagales > Holophagaceae > Geothrix. The sequence continues at coordinate 6,962 of CAITBU010000365.1, forward strand.
CCAGGGTGCTGCCCTCCTTGATCTGGCCACCGTGGTTCCAGGGCCCCATGGCGAGGTAGAGCAGATCCCCCTTGCGGTCCTTGGGCTTGAGGGCCTTCCACACCGCCACCGCACCGTAGATGTCCTCGGCGTCAAAGAGGCTGTGTACCAGCAGGGTGGGTACCACCAGGGGCCGCGCCGCCAGGATGCGGTCCATGGCCTGCTGCTGCCAGAAGGCATCGTAGGCGGGATGTTCGACGACCTTGCGCCAGAAGCCCAGCTGCTCCATGCCCCGGCTCCGGGCCAGATCACCCGTGGACCCCGCCTGCAGGTAGAGGTTGTAGTCGTCGAAGTGGCTGGTCCACCACTTGTGCTCGTTGCCGCGGGAGGCCTGCTGCTCGTAGAAGTAGACCAGGGACGACGGGGAGAAGGCTCCATTGTGAAACCAGTCATCCCCCCGCCAGCCGTCCACCATGGGGTTCATGGGCACGGCGGCCTTGAGGGCCGGGTGGGGGTCCACCAGACCCATCAGAGCCAGGAACCCGTCGTAGGAGATGCCCAGGATGGCCGCCCGGCCGTTGCTCTCCGGCAGGTTCTTCACCAGCCAGTCCAGGGTGTCCCAGGTGTCGGTGGCGTGATCCACCGCTGAGGCATTGAGGGGCCCCCGCAGGGGCAGGGTCATGGCGTAGTCGCCCTCGCTGCCATGCTTCCCGCGGATGTCTTGGACCACCCGGATGTAGCCGCCCTCCAGGGTGAGGTCGGTGACGTTGTCGTAGCCCTGCAGCACCGGCCCCAGGTGGGCGCTGGCGGCGTGGGCGGTGAGCTCCGCCGCATTGTAGGGCGTGCGCGTGAGCAGGATCGGCGCCCCCTGCGCACCCTTGGGCACCAGGATGATGGTCTTCAGCTTCACCCCGTCCCGCATGGGGATCATCACCACCCGCCGCTCGTGGTCCCAGGTCCCCGTAGCGACCTTGAACTCTGCGGGCATCTCGCGGGGCAGGGTGGGCTGCTGGGCGGGCAGGGATAGGCCAGCCAGCAGGGCCAGCGGCAGGGTCAATAAGCGACGAAGCGGCGTGACAGACATGCAGACTCCCGAATTTACGTTTGAGTACTCGAGGCAGGCTTCTGTGACCCTCGGGATCAGGCGCGGAGGACGCTGAACCTGCGGAACAGCTCTTGGGGAATGGGGCATTGGAGCTTCCAGGTTATAGACATGGGTCGATCGCTTTCAACCCCCTCAAGCTCGACCCCCCCCAAAGCCACATAGGGGGACCCTTTGGCTTCCCGCACAAACAGCTGAAACCTCCAGCCATTGGTGCGACTTTCCAGGTATCGCTTCCCCGCCATTGTTTCGGGCCCCGCCGAGTTC
>CAITBU010000366.1 GCA_903890595.1 uncultured Holophagaceae bacterium
GCCCAGGGCCTGCCGCCGCTGCGCACGGGTCTGTGGATTCTGGCCGCCATGGTGGGGGCCCGCACCTCGGCCATGACCTTCAACCGCCTGGTGGATGCGGAACTGGATGCAGAGAACCCGCGCACCGCCACCCGGGCCCTGCCCGCAGGCCGGGTCAGCCGCACCGGCGCCGTCCTCCTGCTGGCTGCCGGCATCGTCCTCTTCGGCGTGGCCGCGGGTGCCCTGGGGCCGCTCACCTGGGCGCTTTCGCCCGTGGCCCTGGTCATCATCCTGGGGTACTCCCTCTGCAAGCGGTTCACCTCCTTGGCCCATGTGGTGCTGGGTCTGTCCCTCTCCGGTGCGCCCCTGGGGGCATGGATTGCCGTGTCGGGCCGCATCGAGGTCCCGGCCCTCTGGCTCTCCGCCGGCGTGCTGGCCTGGACCGCCGGCTTCGACATCCTCTACGCCCTCCAGGATCAGGACTTCGATCGGGCCACGGGCCTGCACTCCATCCCCTCGCGCCTGGGTACACGGAACGCCCTGCACCTCTCCCGCGGCCTGCACCTGCTGGCCTTGCTCTGCTGGGCTGCGTTCAACGTCCAGATGGGTTCGCACCTGTGGCCATGGGCCTCCTGGGCCGCCGTTGCCGCCATGCTGGCCCGGGAACAGTGGCTGGTAAGGGACGGGGATCTGAGCCGCATCGACCAGGCCTTCTTTACTCTGAACAGTCTGATAGGCCTGGTTTTCCTGGCCGGTCATGCGCTGGAGTTCTGGCTCTCCCGAACCTTCCTGGCCCCGCCCTGACCCCCCTGTTCGGAGATTGAGAGGAGGCAGTCCACGGCGACCCAGGTATGCTGGAAGGCCATGCCCAGACCCCAGCCAGTACGCCGCCGCGCCCTGCGCTCTAGCCGCCCTGATTCCATGCGGTGGCTGACGGTCATGGTGGTCTTCAGCCATCGCACCTTTCGCTGGTCCCTCACCCGCAAGCGAATGCTCTGGGGACTCGGGGGCGCAGCCGTCTTCTGGGCCCTGGCCATGATCGGCTCGGGCTACGGCGTCTGGGCGTCCAAAAAAATAATGAGCTTCAGCCGACTCCAGAAAGAGACCCAGGAGCAGCAGGACCAGCTGCGCTCGTCCCTGGATCAGGCCCAGGCCCTGGATGCTGAGGTGGTGGCTCTGCGCAAGCAGCTGACTGAGCTTCTGAAGCTGCTGGATCCCAAGGCACCCGCCACCTCCGGCCTAGCCGCCCCAACCGGGCCAGCCGACCCGGCCCCCGTGCCCCCAGGCACCCAGGAGCGCCTGGCCCGTCTGCGCCAGGACCTGGACCGCACCTCCAAGCAGGCGGAGGCGGTCCGGGCCCGCATGGAGCCCGTGGTCCGGGCCTGGAGCGTGACACCTTCCATTCCCCCTACCGCTGGCTACATGAGCTCCAGCTATGGGGTTCGCCTCAGCCCCTTCTCCCGGGCCAACGAGGCGGAGGATGGCCTGCTCGGCTATCACAGCGGCATCGACATCACCAACGCCCTGGATACGCCCGTGCAGGCTACGGCCAACGGGGAGGTCCTGGAGGCTGGGTGGATGGACCGCTATGGCTGGGGCGTCCGCATCAGCCATACCCAGGACAAGGAGACCCTCTACGGGCACCTCAACCACCTGGAAGTCCGCACGGGGCAGCAGGTGACCCGGGGCCAGATTTTGGGCACCATGGGCCGCTCCGGCCACGCCACGGGCATCCACTTGCACTACGAGGTCCGCCTCAACGGCAAGCCCGTCGACCCCCAGCCTTACCTCCGGCTCCAGCGCCAGTGGCTTCGTGCCATCGGCCGGCAGTCCTGAACCGAGGAGCGCCGCATGTCCATGTTCCGCAACAAGCCTAAGCCCGATCCTGCGCCCGCCATTCATTCCCTCTTGGGCAAGGAGGTGCTCTTCAAGGGCGAGATCCACACCGGCGCCCGCAGCTTCCGCATCGAGGGCACCGTCGAGGGCATTATCCACTCCGCCGGAGAGGTCTCCATCGCCCCGGGTGGCCTGGTCAAGGGCACCATCCTGGCCAAGCACCTCATCGTCACGGGACGGGCCGAGGGCGTCTTCAAGATCAGCGACTGCCTGGAGATCCACGGCACCGGGTATGTGGAGGGGGATGTGGAAGTGGGCTCCCTCGTGGTGGACGAAGGCGGCACCCTCCAGGGCGTCTGCACCCGCAGGGATCGCTTAGGTACTCCGACGCTCAGCGTGGTGAAGGCCGGCAGCCTGCCTGAGCTGGCGCCCATGCTCGTCGAACCGGAGACCGGCGACCCCCAGCCTTAGCGCGCACCCATTAGCGGAAGAGCGGCCCTGGATCCGAGTTCACGCCCAGGTAGGCATAGGCGGCATCCGTGGCTTTGCGCCCCTGGGGGGTGCGGTCCAGGAAGCCGACCTGCATGAGGTAGGGCTCCACCAGGTCTTCGAGGGCGCCGTCGTCTTCGCCCAGGGCCGCCGCCAGGGTGCGCAAGCCCACGGGGCCACCCCGGTGCTTGTGGCAGAGGGTGTAGAGGTAGTCCCGGTCCAGGCCGTCCAGGCCCAGGTCATCGACCTCGTGGAGCTTGAGGCAGGCCTCGGCGCTCTCGATGGTGATGGTCCCGTCCCCCTTGACCTCCGCATAGTCCCGGCAGCGGCGGAGGAGGCGGTTGCAGATGCGCGGGGTCCCGCGGCTGCGGCGGGCGATGGCCTCCGAGCCCTCGGGCGCCAGGGGAATCCCCATCAGGTGGGCAGAGCGGGCGGCAATCACCTGCAGCTCGGCCCGGGTGTAGAACTCCAGGCGGTGGACCATGCCAAAACGGTCGTGGAGGGGCTTGGAGATGAGGCCAGCCCGGGTGGTGGCGCCCACCAAGGTGAAGGGCCGCAGGTCCACCTTGAGGGTCTGAGCGCTGGGTCCCTGGCCGATGAGGATGTCGAGTTTTCGGTCCTCCATGGCCGAGTAGAGCATCTCCTCGATGGGGGCCGACAGGCGGTGGATCTCGTCAAGAAAGAGGAACTCGCCCTCCTCGAGGTTCGTGAGGATGGCCGCGAGGTCGCCCTTCTTTTCGAGGGCCGGGGCCTGAATAACCTTGCAGCTGGCGCCCATCTCGTTGGCCAGCACATGGGCCAGGGTGGTCTTGCCCAGCCCCGGCGGCCCAAACAGCAGGACGTGGTCCAGCACCTCCTTGCGGCGGATGGCGGCCTGCAGGGCAATCTCCAGACGGGCCTTCACCTTGACCTGGCCGATGTACTCATTGAGGCGCTGCGGCCGCAGGGAGTATTCGGCGGGATCCTCGGGGGGGCCGGTGGGATCAAGGTCGGGGTGTCGGTGCATGCTTCCATTGCCGCACAGGACTTCCGCTTGTGTCCAGCCGATGGGTGGATAATCTTGGGGTCACGTTCCTGTCTGTCCACCCCCCTGCCCGGGAGACGCTGTGGCCCAGCGCTTTCAGCTCCTTATCTCTGATCGCCACGGCTTTGAGCGCTCGGTGACCCTCACCCGGTCCATCACCCTGGGCCGCCAAAGCATGTGCGATGTGGTCCTGCCGGACACGATGATCAGCCGGAACCACCTGCGGCTCGACCTGCAGGGGGATGCCTGGTACGCGGAGGACCTCCAGACCACCCACGGCAGCTTCTGTGGGGACCAACCTCTGGGGCGGCGCCTCTGGAACCCTGGGGCCTCCATCCGGCTGGCCGATGGGGCCTACACCCTGACCCTGCTCCACTCGGACCAGAGCAGCTCCGAGCTGCACCTCCAGGCCATCCTGGAGACCGCCCAGCTGCTGGCGGAGGAAGTGGACCTGGAGGACCTGCTGGAGCAGTCCCTGGACAAGCTCCTGGCCATCTCCGGCACCGACCGTGGCTTCCTCATGCTGTTGGAGGATGGTGAGCTGGCCCCCAGGGTGAAGCGGAACCTGGGCCAGGAGCTCGAAGGCCACATCCATCTCTCCCTCTCGAGCGTCCAGAAGGTGTTCGAGACCGGCGAACCGGTGTGGATCCTGAACGTGGCCGAGAGCGACCAGTTCCACAGCCAGCACTCCATCACGCGCCTGGAGCTGAAGACCATTCTCTGTCTGCCCCTCCTCCTGCAGGGTCGGCGCCTCGGGGTGGTCTACCTGGACAGCCGACGGCCCATTGGCGAGCCCCCGGATCGGGAGACCTTCGAGGCCATCGTGGCCCTCTGCGCCATCGCCATCGAGCGCACCCGCCTCTCCGAAGAGAACCTGCGGACCCACGTGCTGGCCACGGTGGGCCAGGTGGCCAGCTCCATCGTCCACGACTTCAAGAACGGCCTCTTCGTCCTCCGGGGCCACGCCGACCTGCTGGGATTGGCCTCGGATGACCCCAAGATCCGGCACCACTGCCAGAAGATCCTCGACTCCGTGGACCGCCTCACCTTGCTAAGCCAGGATGTCCTCGACTTCGCCAAGGTCCGGGAACCAGCCCGGGAGACCGTCGACCTCCGCGTCTTCATGGACACCATCATGGAGCCCATGGCCTCCCGCGCCGCCGAGCTGGGCGTCCACCTCCATGCGGAGGGTCCCTCCTGCCGCCTGAAGCTGGATCCAAGCCGCTTCGTTCGGGTCATGGAGAACCTCATTGCCAACGCCCTGGAAGCCACCGTTGACCTGAGCGGCGAAGTCCAGGTGAGCTGGACCCCGGTGGCCGGAGGCGTGCAGATCCGGGTCAGGGACCGGGGCCGAGGGATCCCCCGCAAGGTGCTCAAGCGGATCTTTGAGCCCTTCTTCAGCTACGGCAAGAAGAAGGGTACGGGCCTGGGGATGGCCACCGTCAAGAAGATCGTGGAGGAACATTCCGGCACGCTGGAGTTCCTCAGCGAAGAGGGGGAGGGCACGGAGGTCATCATCACCCTGCCTGAGTTCCCCATCTCCGGCACCTTCAAGTCCCTCGAAGAGTCCACGGGCACGCACCGGACCCTCGAAGGAGACCGGGAATGAAGGCCATCCGGGTTGGCCAGGGCTTTGATGTGCACCGCTTCGCCGACCCTGAAGCTGGGCGTCCCCTCCGCCTCATGGGCGGCACGGTTCCCCACGACCGCGGGCTGGTGGGACACAGCGATGCCGATGTCATGCTGCATGCCCTCATGGACGCCCTCCTCGGAGCCGCCGGCCTCGGGGACATCGGCCGCCACTTCCCGGATACCGACCCAGCCCTCCGGGGCGTCGACTCCACCGTCCTGCTCCAGCGGGTCATGGCTGAGCTGCGTAGCCGCGGCTGGAGCGTGGTCAATGCCGATGTCTGCCTGGTGGGTGAGCGGCCCCGCATTGCTGCCCACAGCGAGGCCATGCGGGCCCGGGTGGCCCCCTTGCTGGGTGTTGAGGTGGACGCCCTCAATGTGAAGGCCACGACCACTGAAAAGCTGGGGTTCACCGGTCGGGGCGAAGGCCTCGCTGCCCAGGCCGTGGTGCTGATTCAGCGAGACTGATGGCGGGGGACCTGAGGGGCCTTCATCGCATATCATGGAGGTTCCGGAGGCTTCATGAAGCTGTTCCCTGCCATTCCTGCGCTGGTGCTGTTGGGCGTCGCCCCGTTCCTGGGCTGCAACAAGATACCCCTCACGCCCTCCAAGCCCATCCCCGCAGGGACCGTGGTCTTCCGGTTCACCCGCGTGGTGAAGGGTCCCGTCGAGTTCAGCCTCGATGGCACCCGCATCCCCGTGCAGCAGCTGCCCAAGGGTGCCATTAGCCTGGAGGTCCGGGGTCTTAAGCCGGGCAAGCACCGCTTCCTGCTCACCAGCCAGAACGAGATCTTCAGCCCGGACTCCGGAGAGCTGGACCTGCCTGCGGACAAGGGCCTCTACGAGGTCACCCTCACCCAGCAGCTGGATTCGGTGCTCTACGGTCAGCCGGACCCCTTGCCCGCCGCCGAAGGCCTGCCCGGCGTGACGGCCCAGCTGCACAAGTAGCGATGGTGGTACTGGCTCGCACCCGGCGCGGAGACCGCCCCCTGCGAGGCCCTGGCACCCTGCTGGCGTGCTGTGAGGAGGCTGGCCTACCCCTGGCCTCGGCGTGCAGTGGCCGGGGCGCCTGCGGCCGCTGCCTGATCAGCGTCCTGGAAGGTGCCTCCACCCTTGAGGCGGCCTCTGCCACCGAGCGAGCTCACCTGACCCACTTAGGGGCCGAGGCCCACCAGCGCCTGGCCTGCCAGACCACCCTGCCCCAGGACGCCATGGGCCTGGTGGTGACCACGGGCTACTGGTGAGGCGGGGTGCCTGGGTCGCCCTGGCCTTGACCCCTGTCCTGGGGGTGCTGGCCTTCGGCACGGCCAAGACCTGGGCGGTGGCCCGGGAGCTGGTGGACCCGCCCTTTTATCGGGCCCAGCCCCTGGCGCGGGTGGAGGGCACCTACCGGGACTTGGCGGCGGGCCAGGATGGTGACCCCGGCGGGACCTGGACCAGCGAGGCCGCCGGGGACCTGCAGGTCTGGCGCTTCCGGCGCCCCACGCCGGCGCCTGGGGTGGTCCTGCTGCTGCACGGCTTCGGGGACGACCGCTGGGGCACCAGCCCGGCCCTGAAGTGGTTCCCGGGCCTCGATGCCTCGATCTTCACGTACCGCCGCCGGGACGATGCCATGCGGGCTGGCGGCGCGGTCCCCCCCGTGACCTTCGGCGCCCTGGAGGCCCTCGAAGTCGTGCGGGTGGTCCACCACCTGGAAGCCACTGGCATTCCCCGCCACCGCATCCTCCTCCTTGGCCGCAGCCTTGGCGCCTCGGTGGGCCTGCTGGCCCTGGCGGATCTGGAGCGGGAGGGCCGTGGCCCCCTGGCCGGGATCATCTGGGAAGGGGCTCCTGCCAGCTCCCGCAGCTTCGCCGAGCGCCTGGTGCGTGGCCCCAAAGACAAGCTGTGGCATGTGCTCGCCCCGCCCATCGGGGCCGCGGCCTCGGCCCTGGCCGGTCAAATGGGGGGCTATGACCCCGCCCGTACGGACCTGCTGCGCCGCACCGCAGGTCCCCTCCTGGAGACCCCCAGCCTCTGCTTCGTGGCCACCCAGGATCGCCTGGCGCCTCCAGAGGTGCAGCGCACCCTGGCGGCCCGCTTCCGCACCAGCCAGAAGGTCGAGGTGGCCACCTGGCACCTGCACTGCGCCGAGGCCCTGGGCAGCGGCTACACGCAGACCATCCAGGCCGCCGTCACCCGGTGGTTCCCCGCCGAGGCAGCCCCAACGCGATGAAGCCGGTGGCCTGGGCCA
>CAITBU010000367.1 GCA_903890595.1 uncultured Holophagaceae bacterium
ACCTGCGGCGGGGACCACCCCTGCCCCCTGCACGATGCCTGGGGCGCTGTGAAGGATCAGGTCACGACCTCCATGACCGAGGCCACCATCCGGGACCTGCAGCTCATGGACCTGCGCCACCAGCGCGAGGCCCAGGAGCGCACCCAGGAGCGCCCGGCCTGAGGGTGCCGAGTCCCCCAGTCCGGATTCCAGAGTGATGTTTCCGGTTCCTGCGGCCAGGGAGAACTTCTGGAGTCCAGCCACAGGGTAGGATCGTGGCATGGCCATGAGCTGCGACCACCCCGACCTGCTGCCCCTGGACGAGGCCCTGCAGCGCCTCTGGGAGGCCCTGCCCGCGCCGGCGCTGGCGGAGGTCCGGGCCGAGCGCGACGACCCGGCCACGGACCGCGCCGCCATGGACGGGGTGGCCCTCCGCGCCGCCGATGGCGTGGCCCCCCGCCGCCTACTCGGGACCCTGTTTGCCGGCGATGATCCGGCGGCCTTCACCGTGCTGCCGGGCACCGCGGTGCGCATCATGACCGGTGCGGCCCTGCCCCCGGGTGCCGATGCCATCGTGCCCGTGGAGCAGCTGGTGGCGGGCGCTGACGGCATCCAGCCCACGGTCCGCCCCGAGGTCGGTGACCATGTGCGCCGCCGGGGCGCTCAGGCCCGGAGTGGGGACCTCCTGCTGCCGGCGGGCACGCCCCTCAATGTGGCCCGGGAAGCCCTGCTGGCCCAGGAGGGCCGGCCGGTCCCTTCCCTGCGGCGCCTCCGGGTGGGCGTGGCCTCCACCGGGGATGAGCTGGTGCCCGACCCCGCCGCCCACCAGATCCGGGACTCCAACGGCCCCATGCTGGCGGCCCTGGCCCGGGCCCTGGGCGCAGAGCCCCTGCTGCAGGCGGCCCTGCCGGACGATCCCCCGGCCCTGGCGGCAGCCCTCCAGCAGCCAGGGGACATTCGCATCCTCCTCACCTCCGGGGGCGTGAGCATGGGCGAGCACGACCACCTGCCCCGGGTGCTGGCGGACCTGGGGGCCCGGATCCTCTTCCACCGCATCCGCCTCAAGCCGGGCAAGCCCATGCTGGCCGCCCTGCTGGGCGACCTGCTGGTGCTGGGCCTCCCGGGCAACCCGGTCTCGGCCTACGTCAACGCCCTGCTCTTCCTACCGGTGGCCCTGGCGCGCCTGGAGGGCCGAGCCTTCCCGGACCCCTGGCGCCGGGCCCGCCTGGTGGCCCCCATGAAGCACAAGGGCGACCGCCCCCTGCTGCACCCCTGCCGGCTCGTGGACGGCCAGCTCCACCCCCTGCCCGGCAAAGGCTCCGCCGACCTCGTGACCCTGGCCCATGCGGATGCACTGGCGTGGATTGAGCCGGGAGGCATGGAGGCGGGGGCGAAGACGCGGTGGCTACCGGTGGTGTAGCTCTGCTCCAAAAGCGCCTGCGGCACTTTTGGAGATAGGAAAAGATCTCTTTCTAGCTCCAAAAACGCGCAGCGTTTTTGGAGCAGAGGTCAGCCCTTGGCATACCGCTGCAGCTTCCCCAAATCCAGAATGCGCACCACCGGGAAGGTGCTCTGGATGAGGCCCAGGTCCGTCAGTAGACGCAGGGCGCGGCTGAAGGCTTCGCGGCTGGCACCAATGCACTGGGCCAGGTCCTCTTGGGTCTCCTGGAACTCCACCAGGGACCGGATGGGGTTGGACTCGTGGGCTTCCAGCAGCAGCTGGGCGACGCGCTCGGGCACGCTGTGCAGGCTGAGGGTCTCCACCAGGGTGACGAGGTGGCGGACCTTCGCGGAGAAGTGGTGGATGAGCATCTCAGCCACTTCGGGATGCCGGTGCACGATCTGCCGCAGGGGTGCGGGGGGGATCAGCCAGCACTCGGTCTCACCGTGGGACTCGGCGCTGGAGGCGATGGGGGCACCGTCGAACACGGCCACCTCGCCCACGCAGTCGCCCACCTTGAGGAACTGGAGGACCTGGACGCGGCCCCGGCCATCGGTGCGGAAGACCTTGAGGCCTCCCTTGACCACCACAAAGACCCCCGGGGGGGTGTCGCCCTGGGTGAAGATCCGGGCGCCGTTGGGGAAGCGGCGCAGCTCAGCAATGCCGGCCAGTTCCTCAGCGGCATCAATGGGCAGGCCCGCCAGGAACTCGATCCGTCTCAGGTTGAGGACAGCTTGCGGCATGGGACTCCACGAGATGCAGGAGAAAGTTGACGAACACTTCCAAAGGCATTGTGACCCAGGTCACGCCCCCTGGGAACAGGGGACCATTACTTTACCCTGAGGTTGGAAGTTCTTTTGAAAGTATTCCTTATTTGCCAAGCATCCAGGCGAAACCTGCCCACCCAATAGGTGGGTCAGAAGTCCTTACGGGGCGTAAGGGACTGGCTACTTCACCCGCTCCATGAAGGTGCGATCCACGGTATTCACCCGGATCTTGGAGGGTGCCTCCATGTAGGGGGGCACGCCGACGGTGATGCCGTTGCTGAGCTTGGCGGGCTTGTAGGAGCCGGTGGCATTGGCATTCTTCATGACGGGGTCGGTCTCGACGATCTCCAGGACCACGCTGGGGGGCAGGGTGGCCCCCATGGGCTGGCCCTCGTAGAACTCGATCTCGACCTGCATGTTGGGCTCAAGGAAGACCAGGTCGTCGCCCAGGATGTCCTTGTTGACTTCGATCTGCTCGTAGGTCTCGTTGTTCATGAAGATCAGGCTGTCGCCGTCCTCGTAGAGGTACTCCAGCACATGCTGCTCAAGGCTGGCCTTCTCCACCTTGTCGGAGCTGCCGAAGCGGTTCTCGCGGTTGATGCCGTCCTTGAGGCGCTTCATCTTCACCTGGACCCGGGCCGGCAGGTTGCCGGGGGTCTGGTGCTCGGTGCTGATGACGCGGCAGAGCTCGTTCTCGAAGTTGACGATCATCCCGGCGCGAACCTGGGTGGCGAGGATCAGTGGCATGGGAACTCCGTGAGAGGAAGGTCGGGCGCATCACTTCCGTTCAAAAACCCCTCGCCAGGATCCCAGCGAGGGGTTTTTGGTGGGCATACCAGGATTCGAACCTGGGACTTCTACCGTGTGAAGGTAGCACTCTACCGCTGAGTTATACGCCCGCGGCCGATCAGAATACCTCAGGGAAAGGCTGTTTCCAAGTCCCAATCAGGCCGACTGGGAAGCCCGCCTCAGGGCCTGGGCCAGGCGCGGGGCATCGGCGGCCTTCATGCCGCACAAGCCAATGCGCAGCCCCTCGGGCAGGGGCACCGTGAACACCCCTTCAGCCTTGAGGCACCCGCAGGCTGCATCGGGCTTCACGGAGGGGACGGTCACGAAGAAGCCGCCCTGCCAGTGGACGGGCTCCAACCTGGCCTCGGCGAGGGCCGCATCCAGGGCCCGGGCCCGGTCCGCCAGCACCTCTGACCAGTGCTGGTGCTCTGCCGCCAGGTGGGCCTGGGCCTTGCCGTCCGCGGCCAGCCTGAGCAGGAGGGCCTGGGGGGCCTTGGCGCAGTTGGACCAGGTACCCCGGCAGGACTGGGTGAGGGCGGCTTGCAGGGCGGGATCGGTGGACCAGGGAAAGGCGATGGCCCCGCTCCGGGCCCCGTAGAGGGTCAGGGACTTGGACAGGGACATGCAGGCCCCCACCAGCACGGAGCCTTCGGCACCGAGGGCGGCGTAGTCCTCCAGCGCAGCAGCCACGGCGGCGGGCTCCCGGGTGTAGTCCAGGTACGCGAAGTCCAGCAGGAGGGTCACGGGACCGAGGGCGGCCGCCTCCCGCAGGAGGCCCGCCAACACGGCCCGGTCGGCGGCGCTGAGGCTGCGGCCCGTGGGGTTGTGGCAGGGATCATTGAGCCAGACCAGCACCCGGCCCTGGGCCTTCATCAGGCGCTGGATGGCCCCGTGCCAGGCCTCGGCGTTCAGAGGGCGACCCGGGGAGGGCCAGGGGGCCGTTGCCACGCCCATGCCGTTCTCTGCGGCCAGGGTGGCGTAGGGGCCCCAGAAGGGTGCGGTGGTGAGAACGGACTGGCCCCGCTCCAGGAAGTTCCGCAGGGAGAGGCCCAGGGCCCCGCTGCCTCCGGGGGTGGCGCAGGCGGCACCGGGACTGGCCAGGGTGGGCCAGTGGCGCTGCACCAGCACCTTCAGGAAGGCGGGGTCGCCGGCGATGGGCGCATAGGGGGCGACATCCAGGGCCCCCAGCTCCCGCCACAGATCCATGACCGTCGCCAGCACCACCAGCTGCCCCCCATCGTCCAGGAGGGCGCCCACCGTCGCGTTGAGGACGGAGGCCCCGGCGGCCTTGCAGGCCTGGGCCTCGGCATTGAGCGCAAAGATCGGATCGTCCGAAGGGAAGGCACGCCGGGAGGGGATGAGCTGAGCGGTCATGGCAAATTATGGATCAATCCACCAGGCAACCGGCGTCTCATCCTGCCGGGCTAGGCTGGAGGCATGCGTGCCCCCACCCAGGTCTCCCCGCTGGCTCTGCTGCCCCTGTGCCTCGGGGCTGCGCTCGCCCTCGCCCCCTTCACGCCCGCTGCCGCGGCCCTGGCGGGCGGTGCCCTGCTGGCCCTCACCCTGGGGAACCCCCTGGTCGCACGAACGCGCGCCTGGAGCCAGCAGCTGCTGCCCCTGGCCGTGGTAGGCCTGGGGGCCGACATGAACCTCCGGGCGGTGGCCCGGGCAGGCCTGCACGGACTGGGCATCACCGCCCTCAGCCTGGTGCTGGTGCTGGCCCTGGGCTGGTGGCTGGCCCGGCTGCTGAAGGTGGAGCGCGATGTCGGCCTGCTCATCTCTGTGGGCACCGCCATCTGCGGCGGCAGCGCCATCGCCGCCGTGGCACCGGTGCTCCGGGCCCGGGAGCAGGAGGTCTCGGTGGCCCTGGCCACGGTGTTCCTCCTCAATGCGGCGGCCCTGGTGATCTTTCCACCCCTGGGGCATCTGACTCACCTGAGCCAGGACGCCTTCGGCCTCTGGGCGGCCCTGGCCATCCATGACACCAGCTCCGTGGTGGGCGCCGGGCTGGCCTTCGGGCCCCGGGCCCTGGAGGTGGCCACCACAGTGAAGCTGGCCCGGGCCCTCTGGATCGTGCCCCTCACCCTGGTCATCGGCTGGTGGGTGGGCCGAGGGAGTGCGGCGGCCCCCGATGCGCCGCCCGTCAAGAAGCCCTGGTTCATCGCCGGCTTCCTGCTCGTGGCGGCCCTGGTGACCTTTGTACCCGCCCTGCAGGCCCCGGGCCACCTGGTGGCCAGCGCCGCCCGCCGAGTCCTGGTGCTCACCCTCTTCCTCATCGGTGCGGGCCTCAGCCGGGAAGCACTGCGGACCGTTGGCTTTCGGCCCTTTCTCCAGGGCCTGCTGCTGTGGGTGGGAGTGGGCATCATCGGCCTGGGTGCCGTGAAGCTGGGCCTGCTGACAGTGAGCTGAAAGGTCTTCGGCTCAGCTTTTCCGTGTGGGGACAGGATTGGCGATAGGGAGGTCAAGGAATGTTTCCCTTCCTCCAATTTTTCTGATATAGAATCAACACCACACATCCACCAACGACAGAAAATTCCCTCGGGGTTCCGCATGACGGGTTCCGCAGATCGGCCCATCCAACTCGCAGTTGAGAACATCAACCTGCGCTTTGGCGGGGTCATGGCCCTCGGAGGCCTCAGCTTCTCCGTCCACCAGGGGGAGATCTTCTCCATCATCGGCCCCAACGGCGCCGGCAAGACCAGCATGCTCAACTGCATCAGCGGCAGATACCAGCCTCAGCGGGGGACCATTGCCTTCGAGGGCCACGACGTCACCCACCGCCCCTCCGCTGCTCGGGCCCGCCTGGGCATCGCCCGGACCTTCCAGAACATCGCCCTCTACAAGGGCATGACCGTCCTGGACAACATCCTGATCGGCCGGCACATCCACATGAAGAGCGGCCTCTTCCTGGGCGGCCTCTACAAGGGCCCCTGCCAGAAGGAAGAGATCGAGCACCGGCGGTTCGTCGAGGACATCGTGGACTTCCTGGAGATCGAGCACATCCGGAAGCGTATTGTGGGGACCCTGGCCTACGGCCTCCAGAAGCGGGTGGAGCTGGCCCGGGCCTTGGCCCTCAACCCCAAGCTGATCCTCCTGGACGAACCCATGGCCGGCATGAACCTCGAAGAGACCGAGGACATGGTGCGCTTCATCATGGACATCAACCAGGAGCGGGGCATCACCGTGATCCTGGTGGAACACGACATGGGCGTGGTGATGGACATCTCGGACCGCCTGGTGGTGCTTAACTTCGGCGAAAAGATCGGCGAGGGCACGCCCGAGGAAGTGCAGGCCGCACCCGAGGTCATCAAGGCCTACCTCGGCGGCGAGCAGTCCGTCTTCCTTGGTCGATAGGGAGTTGGGGATGACTGACGCACCCGTGAACGACACGCTACCCCGCCTGCTGCGGAGCAATGCGGCCAAGTACGGCGCCGGCAAGGTGGCCCTGCGTGAGAAGGAGTTCGGCATCTGGCAGCCGTACAGCTGGCAGGACTACTTCGAGCATGTCCGGGACTTTACCCTGGGCCTGGTGGTCCTGGGCTTGGTCAAGGGCGACACCATCTCCATCATCGGGGACAACCGCCCGGAGTGGCTCTTCGCCGAGCTCTCGGCCCAAAGCGCCGGCGCCATCGGCATCGGCATCTACCAGGACGCCATCCTCAAGGAAGTGTCCTACATCATCAACCTGGCGGAGTCCAAGTTCATCGTGGCCGAGGACCAGGAGCAGGTGGACAAGGTCCTGGACATGGGCGATGAGCTCACCACCGTGAAGCACATCGTCTACACGGACCCCCGGGGCATGCGGAAGTACGACGACGCCCGCCTCATCTCCTTCACCGAGGTCGAGGCCCTGGGGAAGGAACACGAGAAGGCCCACCCCGGCGCCTACGACGCCCTGGTGAACGCCACCCAGGCGGAGGATCCCGCCCACATCTGCATCACCTCGGGCACCACGGGCCACCCCAAGCTGGCGGTGCTCTCCCACCGCAACATGCTCTCCATGGCCACCAACCTCGGAAAGGTCGATCCCAAGCTGGAGACCGACGAGTTCGTCAGCTTCCTCCCGCTCCCCTGGGTGGGTGAGCAGATGATGAGCGTCGCCAGCGGCATGCTCTTCGGCTTCACCGTGAACTTCCCCGAGGGCCCCGAGACCACCACCGAGAACATCCGGGAGATCGGGCCCAACCTGCTCTTCAGCCCGCCCCGGGTCTGGGAGAACCTGGCCGCCACCGTGCAGGTAAAGATCCTCGACGCCTCTCCGCTCAAGCGATTTCTCTACCACTGGTGCCTGCCCATCGGGTACGAGTGGGCGGACCTGAAGTTCCAGAAGAAGACCCCCACCCTGCTCCAGAAGCTGCGCTACGGCCTGGCTTACGTGCTGGTCTTCCGGGCCCTGAAGGATCGCATCGGCTTCTCCCGCATCCGCTCCGCCTCCACCGGTGGCGCCGCCCTCGGCCCGGACACCTTCCGCTTCTTCCATGCGCTGGGTGTCAACCTCAAGCAGATCTACGGCCAGACCGAGATCTTCGGCATCTCCTGCATCCACCGGGACGGGGACATCAACTTCGACTCCGTGGGCATCCCCATCCCCGAGACGGAGATCCGCATCGACAACCCGGATCCGCAGGGCGTGGGCGAGGTCATCTCCCGCAGCGCGGCCCTGTTCCAGGGCTACTACAAGGCCGAAGCCGCCACGGCCGAGACCATCGTGGACGGCTGGCTCCGCTCCGGGGACGCCGGCTACTTCGATCCCAACGGGCACCTGGTGATCATCGACCGCATGAAGGACATCATGACCCTTCAGAGCAGCGAGCGGTTCAGCCCGCAGTTCATCGAGAACAAGCTCAAGTTCAGCCCCTATGCCAAGGAGGCCGTCTGCATCGGCCAAGGCCGGGAGTTCGTCATCGCCCTCCTCTGCGTCGACTTCAGCATCGTCGGGAAGTGGGCCGAGGACCATCGCATCGGCTACACCACCTACACCGACCTGGCCGCCAAGCCAGAGATCTACGACCTCCTCGAAAAGGAAGTCAAGAAGGTCAACGACACACTCGTGGAGTCCCAGCGGATCCGTAAGTTCGCCCTGCTCTACAAGGAGCTGGACGCCGACGACGACGAGCTCACCCGCACCCGCAAGGTTCGGCGGGGCTTCGTGGACCAGAAGTACGCCGACATCATCGAGGGCATCTACGCTGGCGAGTCCCAGATCCCCGTCGATGCCGTCATCAAGTACCAGGACGGCAAGACCTCGCAGCTCAAGACCACCATTATTGTCCGCGACCTCATCCACCCGGACGGGTCGACGCCAGCCGCCAGTTAGAAGCAACCCGCAAGAGGCATCCAGGAGTATCCATGGAGTTCTACCTCCAGCTCGTCATCTCGGGACTCGTGCTCGGCTCGATCTATGCCCTGGTGGCCCTCGGCTTCGCCATCATCTTCAAGTCCACCAGCGTCGTGA
>CAITBU010000368.1 GCA_903890595.1 uncultured Holophagaceae bacterium
GAACACATGGAGGGGCAGGAAGGTCTCGGGGAAGAGGACAACCCGGGGCAGGGGGAAGAGGGGCAGAATGGCTGGTAACATGGACACCTTACTCGCCACTGAATCGGAGTCGAACCCGTGAAGGATGAGAACGAGGGCTCTCGGGCCCTGCACATCGGGAATGCCGTACTGGATGCGGCCAGGGAGGCCGTCCAAGCCCTGAGGGGTTCCTGGGATGCCCGTCAGGTCGATGGTTGGACCCAAATGGTGCTAGGACGGTCGGGCCGGGTGATTCTGACTGGCATGGGCAAGTCAGGTCTGGTGGCCCAAAAGATTGCCGCCACCCTGGCCTCCACGGGCTGCCCGAGTCTGTATCTGCATCCCGCCGAGGCCCTCCATGGGGACCTGGGCATGGTTACCTCTCAGGACTCGGTGCTGGCCCTCTCCAACAGCGGTGAGAGTGATGAAGTCGTGCGTCTGCTGCCCAGCCTAAGCAGGCTTGGTATCCCCATTGCAGCGATTACAGCGAAACCTGGGAGCAGTCTGGCGCAGGCCGCGACCTGGACCTTCCTCTACACCTTGCCGCAGGGCGAGGGCTGCCCACTGGACCTGGCCCCCATGGCCAGCACCACCCTCCAGTTGATGTGGGGCGACCTGCTGGCCAGCTGCCTCATGGACCGCCGGGGCTTCACCCGGGACCACTTTGCCCTCAATCACCCCGCTGGAAGTCTGGGGTCCAAACTAATGAAGGTGAGCGCCTTGATGCGCACTTCCTGGCCCCGGGTTCAGCCTGAAGCCAGCCTGACCGAAGTCCTCCGGGCCATGTCCAAGGGCCACCTGGGCATGACGACCGTCATGGACGGGGCAGCGCTGTTGGGCGTGATCACCGATGGGGATCTGCGCCGCGCCCTCGAGCGGTCCGAGCAGGAAGGGGTCAACCCGCTGCTGCTGGTAGCTTCCAAGATCATGACCCGCACCCCGACCACCATCGGGGCGGAGGCCATGGCCCAGGCGGCAGCCGCAGTCATGGAAGCCCGCAAGATCACCTTCCTGGTGGTGACCGAGCAGGGAGCCCCATGCGGGGTCCTCCACATCCACGATCTCTTGGAAGCAAAGGTCTTGTAAGTGGCCTTATCGGTGTCGATCCCTAACCGCAAGGTTACATAATATACATTATCGAAAGTTAAACTGAGCATCTTCGTGTCCACCCTACTGACCCGATACGTCCTGCGCCGGTGGGCCCAACCCTTCCTGGGAGCCCTGCTCTTCTACGGCTTCCTTTTGTTGTCCTGGGAGATGATCAACATCTCGCGGGAGATCTTTTCCGAGGGGGCTCCCCTTCGCTGGCTCCTACCGCTGTTGCTGACCTCCATGCCGGAGAACCTGGCGATGGTGCTCCCCATGGCGGCGGTGCTGGGTGGACTCCTAGGCACGCAGCAGTTGATGGAAGGCTCCGAACTGGTGGCGGCCCAGGGCTTGGGGGCCGGTCAGCGAACCTGGACAGCCCCCTGGGTCCGGATGGCCGTGTGGCTTGTTTTGCTTTCCATCGTTAATGCCCACTTCCTGGTGCCGGCCGCGGCCCGGGTGCAGCAGCAGGTCCGCCAGCGCGTGGCGGAGGAAGCCAAGGCCCGCTTCCTCCGGCCCGGTTCCCCGCCCTGGTATCCCCCGGGCGCACCCCAGACGGCCTTTTGGGTCTCTCCGGAAGGCCAGATCCACATCATGGACTCCACCCCCCAAGGGGTGCAGCACCTGACGGCCAACACCATGACCTATGCTCTGGAGGCCCGTCCGGACGGCTCCACCGAGCTGCAGCTGCACCTCACGGGCCTGCAGGGCGCCCTCTACCAGACCACTGGCTCTGAGGCTGTCCTCCATCTGAGCCAAGAGAAGCAGGTGCTGAGGTTCCTGGTTCCAAGTGGGGCCCGCCTGCTGCCCCCGACCCCCCTCCGCTACGAAAACTCTGGGACCTTGCTGGGGATCCTCCGCCGTCCTCCAGCGACCCGGGGGGATCCCCAAGCCTGGGACCTCTACCGCAAGGCGGCCATGGAGTTCTGCCGCCGAACCACCCTGCCCCTTGCTTCGGCCGCCCTGCTGCTCCTGGGCATCGCCCTGGGTTTCGGCCACCCCCGCTTCTACAAGGGCGGCGCCATGATCAAGAGCCTGGGCGTCATCATCCTCTACTATTTGGTGATGAAGTATTTTGAAAACATGTGGATCGGAGAGAAACTTCAATCGTTCATTCCAATGCTTCTGGTGCCCATCCCCTTCTTCCTGGGGGGCTGGTGGCTCCTCCACCATCGGCTGAAGCCCCACCGCTCTCAGGGCCTGCGCCTCCGCCCTACCCTGGTGAAGCCCCTTAAGGTCGGGGCAGGTCCCACCTTGCAGCGCATCCATAAGCTCCGGGACGACCTCCTCCAGTGGGCGCATGGCAAGGGGACCCGCCACGGCATCCTGCAGCACTGGTCCACCCTGGCCTGGTGGCGGAACTGGGCTTCCGCCCTGGGCAGTCTGCTGGTCCTCAACCTCCTGGTGGAGTACGCAACGCTTGCGGGAGATCTTTCTAAGAACCACGTCCATGTGGGTGTCTTCATTCAGTATTGGTTCTGGAATCTCCCCCCGTTCCTGGTGGTCGCCTTGCCCATGGCCTTCCTCCTGGGCAGCCTCCTGGCCCTCTCCGAAGCCGCCCTTTCCCGCGAGTGGCTGGCCCTCCGTGCGGGTGGGGTCAGCTTATTACGGTGGATCTGGAGCAGCCGGTACGCCTGGGGCCTGGTCAGTGTCCTCACGCTGGGCCTCCAGGTGGCCGTCGCTCCTGTGGCCATGGTTAAGGCCAACCAGCTTTACCGGCGAATCCTAAACCGTTCTCAAGTCCAGGGAACCACCCACCCCTGGCTGTACCTCGGCTCCACCGGTGTGCTCTGGCACCTGGATGGGAACCAGCGCTGGGGCTTCCCTCTCAAGTCGCCGGGAGAGGCTCCCATCCTCCTGCGCTGGACCCTTGGGGCCAGCCACAGCCAGGCCCTCGCCTGGGGTGGGCTACGGATGGTCCAAGGACCCCCCGCCGAGCGCCTCTTCCCAGAGCGGGCCCTCCGCAAGAGTGCCACTGCCGAGGAGGCCAGCACCATGGATCTGGTGCACTGGCAGGCCTGGGCGCCGGACCCAGAGAGGGCCTACATGCTCTGGGGACGCATCTTAGGTTGGCTGGCCGGCCCCTGCCTGGTGCTTGCCATGCTCTCGTTCGCCTTTCCAGGGCCTCGCCAGGGCCGGGGCCAGGCCCTGGGCGCTGGGCTCGTGGCGGGCCTCCTCTTCTTGGGCATGCAGACGCTCTTCGGGGGGGCGGCCCGGGCCTCCGAGTTCCCGGCCTACTGGGGCGTGCTGGCCCCCCTGCTCCTCCTGCTCGCCATGTCCCTGCTGCGCCTCCGGCGTCTGCGCACCTGATGCCCGGCAGTCTGGCGGGTCGAGCTCTGGCCGCCCTGCGCAGCCACCCAGGCCTGGAGCCAGGCTCCCGGGTGTTGGCGGCCATGTCCGGTGGCGTCGACAGCTCCGTGATGGCGGCACTGCTCCAGGAGGGGGGCTACGAGGTCGTGGGTGTGTCCATGCAGCTGTTCGACAAGGGGACGCCCCGGAACGCCGCAGGACGCTGCTGCACCCTGGATGACTTCCAGGACGCCCGCCGGGTGGCCCACCACTGTGGGTTTCCCCACTTCGTCATGGACTTCGAGGAGCGCTTCCGGACCACAGTTATCGACCCATTTGTCCGAAGTTATCTAAATGGCGAAACACCAAGTCCATGCATTCTTTGCAATCAGTATCTCAAGTTCTCTTCTCTGCTTGATCGGGCCGATGAGCTACAGGCCTCCCATGTGGCCACGGGGCACTATGCAACGGTTTCTGAGGTCCAGGGGCGCTGGCACCTCCACCGGGCCTCGGACCCGGACAAGGATCAGAGCTACTTCTTGTTCCACCACACCCAGGCCACCCTGCCTCGCACCCTCTTCCCCCTGGCCGCCCTCACCAAGCCCGAGGTGCGCATCCTGGGGGCCGAGCTGGGCCTGCACCTGGCGGACAAGCCGGAGAGCCAGGAGATCTGCTTCGTCACCCAGGACCGCTACGATGCCTTCATTGATGCCCAAGGCGGCGACCCAGGCCCCGGCGAGGGTCCCATCCGCCACCGGGACGGGCGGGTCCTGGGCCGGCACCAAGGGTTCTGGCGGCACACCGTCGGGCAGCGGCGGGGTCTGGGCGTGGCCCACTCGGAGCCCCTCTACGTCCTCAGCACCGACCCGGCCTCCAACACCGTCTGGGTTGGCCCCGAGGGCGACCTCTATGCCCGGAACCTTGTGGCCCGGGAGGCCACCTGGGTGGCTGGGCCTCCTGTGGGACCCCTCGCCTGCCAGGCCCGCATCCGCAGCCGGGCCGTCCCCGCCGAAGCCCTGGTGATCCCCCTGCCGGACGGCCGCCTCCAGGTGTCCTTCGCGGACCCCCAGCGAGCCATCGCCCCGGGTCAGGCCGTGGTCTTCTACCGGGACGACGAGGTCCTTGGAGGCGCCTGGATCGACCGGGAGGCACCCGCGATGGACCGCCCATGAGCACCTACCGCCTCTGGGTCATGGCCCATCCCCTCCTCTCGGCCGCCCTCCAGTTCGGGCTGCTGGGGACCCTGGGCGAGTGCGTGGCGGCCTCCCTCCGGGCCCGGCGCCTCGCCCTGCCCTGCACCCCCCTGCAGCTGCTGGCCAAGGCCCTGGCCTGGGCCCTGCTCGGCCTGGTCATCAAGGCCGGCTTTGTCGGGATGCGTGGCTTCGCCGGCGCCCTCATTCAGCACGGTCTCCTCCCGGCCAGCTGGGCCACGGGCCTGCCCTGGGCCTGCCTGCTCTCGGTCCTCACCAACACCTTCTTCGGGCCCCAGATGATGCTGTTCCACCGCCTGGAGGACAACCTCATCCTGGGCCGCAGGGGGTTCCAGGGGATGGGGCCGGCCCTCCGGACCCTCGCCTGGTTCTGGATCCCCGCCCACACCCTCACCTTCAGCCTGCCGGTGGAGTACCAGGTGGGCCTGGCCGCCCTCTGGTCCCTGGTCCTGGGCATCATCCTAGGCTGGACCCCCGCCGCCCGCCCTCAAAGCGAGCCCGCCTCGTGAGCAGTTGCTCTACCCCACACATAGAAAAACGACCACCCCCGGGGTGGTCGTTTTTCTATCTGGAGGCACCGATCGGATTCGAACCGATGGATACGGGATTTGCAGTCCCGGGCCTTACCACTTGGCGACGGTGCCTTGCGTTATTGCTATCACACACACCGGGCCGCTTGCGCGGCCCGGGTGGTTGGAGCGGGTGATGGGATTTGAACCCACGACTTCAACCTTGGCAAGGTTGCACTCTACCACTGAGTTACACCCGCATGAGAGATAGATCCTAGCAATGGGGCGCTTTCCGGTCAACGGTCTTTTTCGGTGCGGCAGCCTCGGCAGAGGCCAAACAGCAAGAGCTGATGGCGCGTGATGGCAAAGCCTGAAAGGGATTCGATCTCCTCGAGGGAAGAACTCAAACCGCAGGCGGAGACCTCGGCGGTGCGGCCGCAGGCCTCGCACTGGAGGTGGTGGTGGTGGTGGCGGGAGTCGCAGCGCACGAAGCGCATCACCTGATCCGCCCCCAGGATGCTCTCGGCCCAGCCCTGGCTGACAAAGCGATCCAGGTTGCGGTAGACGGTGGGCAGGCCCGAGCGGCGCTCCGGCATGCGCTCCCAGATCTCCTCTACCGTGAGCGGGCGATCCGTCTCCTTCAGCACCTGGAGGATCCCCTCGCGCTGGGGAGTCCGGCGCATGCCGGCGGCTCGCAAGGACGGTGGAGCGGAGGCAAGGGATTCGGACATGGCTCCAGGATGGCAGATTCGGGCACCATGGAAGGCATGCTCCGCCGGACCTTGACCAGGATGGGATCGCCCGAGGCAGGCCCCCCCTTCCTGCCGCTGGCCTTCCGCCTGTTTGCCAGCTTTGGACTGCTTGTTCTGCACGCCGCCCTGCCCATCGAGGGGCGGGCCACGGGACCCGGCGAGGACCTCTACCTGGGACTGCTGCTCCTGCTGCTGCTGGAATCCCTCGTGGAGGCAGCCCAGGACCTGAAAGCCACCGGCCTCATCTTCCCGGTTCCAAGCCTGCCCTGGATCCGCTGGAACCTGGGCCTGGACCTGCTGCTTGTCACCCTGGTCATCGGCTTCCACGGGGTGCTCCGGGAGACCTTCTCGACCCTCTACATCTTCCCCGTGCTGGCCTCAGCCTTCTACCTCGGGACCATGGAGATCATCTGGGTCGGCACCCTCTCTGCTGCGGCGCACATCCTGCTGGTGCTGGCCTTCACCATGGGCTTCCTCCCTGCCTTTGGCCTGTCGCGGGAGGTCCTGGATCCGGAACCCGCTCGCCTCTCCTTCGTGCTGGGCGTGGCTGCGCTGCAGGTCTTTGCCGTCACCCTGGTGGTGGTGCTCATCCGCAGGAACCTCGACACCCTGCATACGGACCTCAGCGTCAGCGAGGCCGCGGTGGACGAGCTGCAGGCCCTGCACCAGCGGGTGGTCGAGTCCATGCACTCCGGCCTGATCACGCTGGACCTGCGGAACCGTGTCACCTCCGCCAACCCTGCGGCCGAGGCCATCCTGGGTCGGCCCATCCCCCCCGGCACGCCCATCCAGGACCTCCTGCCCCTGGGGGACCGCCTCCCCCACCTGGGCAGCCGGGAAGAGCGCTTCGAAGTGAGCATCTACCTGCCGGTCCTGGGCAAGCGGATCCTGGGCGGGCACTTGGCACCCTTGCGAGGAGCCGCTTCCGGCGCTTCCGGCCAGATCCTGCTCTTTCAGGACCTCACGGACTTCAAGGC
>CAITBU010000369.1 GCA_903890595.1 uncultured Holophagaceae bacterium
CCGGCGCGGAAGGCCGTGACCGCCTCGTGGACCCCACTGGCTCCGCTCATCAAGAGCAGCGGCGTGTCATCGAGGGCGGCCAGTCGCCGCTGGGCCTCCAGGCCATCCAGGTCCGGCATCATCACGTCCACCAGGACGCAGCAGGGTCCCGGTGGCCTGGTGCGCGGGAGCGCAAGCTGCCCCAGGTAGTCCAGGGCCGAAGAGAAGGTCTCGCAGACATACCCTTCGAGCTCGATGAGATACGAAAGCGCCGCCAGGATCTCGAGGTCATCGTCGATGAGGATGACCCGGCCCCGGCGGCTACGGTCAAGCGGCTGCCTGGCCGGCCAATTCCGCAGTTCAGGATTGGCATAGGACGTGGTGAATTCAGGAGTCATGCGAGTGCTCCCCCGGCGGCTAGGAGGGGCAGCCGAATGTCCACGCAGGCCCCGCCCCCCTGGGCATTGCGGAGGAGCAGGCTGCCCTTGTGCTGGCGCAAGATGGCGGTGGAGATGGAGAGCCCCATCCCCAGACCCTGCTCTTTGGTAGTGAAGTAAGGCATCCCGATCTGGTCAGCCAGGCCAGGGTCAAGGCCCGGCCCCATGTCGCGAATACCCAGGACAGCCTCGCCGGCAGACCGGGTCACCTGGATGTGGATCGACCGGTCCGGGACCAACTGCACCGCATCGATGGCATTCCGGAGGACATTCAGCACCACCTGGGACAGCTGGATCGCATCCCCCTGCACCAGGATTGGCACCGCAGCCTTGGTGAAGACCACCCGAATGCCCAGGCGGCGCAGGTCCACCTCTAGGAGGTCGAGCATCTCCCGGGTGATTTTCTCCAGGTCCACGAGACCCGAGTCCGGCACGGTCGGACGAATGAAGCTGTGGATGCGCTCGCTGATGCTGGAGATGCGGCGGGTGTTCGAGACGACCTTGTCCAGCAGTTCGAGACTCTCGGCCGGAGCCAGCCGGTCTGCAGCGATGCCCCGCTGGGCCGCCTGGGCACTGGCCAGGATGGCCGTGAGAGGCTGTTTCAGCTCGTGGGCCAGGGACGCCGCCACCAGGCCTAACCCCCGCTGGCGGTCCAGATGGGCGAGCTGCTCGCCGAGGACCTGTCGCTCCTCCAGGCGGGCCTGAGTGTCGGCGCCCTTCAGCCACAGGTAGAGTGCCCGTTCGAGGGCGATGCCGATGAAGCCCACGTCGCCCGCTAGGTTGCCCAGCATCGCTGCCGAGTTGACCACTTCCGCGTACACCCGGGAGCGGGTTGGGATACCGCCCCCACCCTGGACCAGCTCCAGCAGGAAGAGGAGCTCCCCAACCGCCAGCAGCAGATGGGATCCGGCAACAACCATGGCGCTCTTGCTCTTCTGACGGCGGGCGATGAGCCAGGCCCACCGCACCACCTCCAGCAGCAGGAGGAGCGAGGCGAGAGCCACGAAGCCCAGACGCAGAGGGGCATTGCCCAGCCTCTGCCGAATAAACTCGTGGATCAGCACGTAGCCCAGGCTGGCCAGAGCCATCCAGCCGAGCCGCCAGGGTGCTCGGCGATCCAGGCGCAACGCCTGGACCGTGCACAACAGGCCCACAAAAGACAGGAGGTTGGACACCCCATAGCTGGCCCAGTCCGGGAGGCTCCCCGCGAACCCGTCCAGGAAGAGGCTCCCGGCACCCAGCAGGCTGCCCAGGCACCAGAACGCAACCACCGGCAAGCGCAGCCGCGCCAGGACCATGTAGGTAATGGCAGGCAGAAGCAAGCAGATCAGCTGATAGGTCAGGTTGGGCAGGGGGCACCCCCCGCCAGCAGCGGCAGCCAGATGTCCACGCAGGCACCACCCCCCTCTGCATTGCCGATGAGCAGACCCCCATGGTGCTGACCCAAGATGGCCATGGAGATGGACAGGCCCATTCCCAGCCCCTCCTCCTTGGTGGTGAAGTAGGGCCTCCCAACCCGATCGGCCACTCCGGGGTCAATGCCCGGCCCCGTGTCGCGGATCCTCAGGAGGGCCTCGTCGGCCGACTGGGTGAGCTGGATCTGGATCGATCGGTCCTGGACCTGTTGGGCCGCATCGATGGCATTCCGGAGGACATTCAGCACCACCTGGGACAGCTGGATGGCGTCTCCCTGCACCAGGACCGGTGGCGTACCGGCTGGGAATGCCACCCGAATGTCGTGGCTTCGCAGGTCCGGCGTCACCAGATCAAGCATCTCCCGAGTGACCTTCCCCAAGTCCACGAGGTCCGGGTCCGGCAAGGCTGGCCGGATGAAGCCCCGGATACGCTCGGTGATGTCGGAGACTCGGCGGGTGTTCAAGATGACCTTGTCCAGCAGCTTGAGGCTCTGGGCGTGGCTCAGGCGCTTTGCGGCGCAGCCCCGCCGGGCCGCCTGGGCACTGGCCAGGATGGCCGTGAGCGGCTGGTTCAGCTCGTGGGCCAGGGAGGCCGCCACCAGACCGAAGCCCCGCTGGCGATCCAGCTGGGCGATCTCGTTGCCGAGGGCGTGCCGCTCCTCCAGGCGGGCTCGGCTGGCGGCGGCTTCAAGCTGCCGTTTGAGCGACCGTTCTAGGGCGAGTCCGATGAAGCCCACATTGCCCACGATGGCGGCCAGCACACCCACTGAGGTCAACACCCCGAAGCCCACCAGGGGGGGGGCTGAGCCAGCGCCACCTTTCCAGACCAACTCAGCCAGCCGAAGGAGCATGGTTATGGCCAGGAGCAGGTGGCACCCGGCGATGGCCATGGCGCCGGGACTCTGTTCTCGGCGACCGATGCGCCAGGCACTCCTCGCCACCTGTGCCTGCAGGAACAGCATGGTTAAGGCGATAAATCCGATGCGGATAGCAGCCTTACCCAAGCCCAGCCAGAGGAGCGCAAAGACAACCAGGTAGCCCAGACAGGCTCCAAGCAGCCACCCGGGCCGGACGCGCATTCCCTGATCCAGGCGCAGCGCCTGGAGTGAGGCGAGCAGGCCCATAAAGACCAGGAGGTTGGCCCCAGGCACGCTGGCCCATATCGGGACGTCTCCCCTGAGCCCGATCAGGCCCAGGCCCCCGGCGCAGAGTAGGTAACCCCCGCACCAGAGCCCCACGACACGCGAGTGTTGCCGCGCCAGAACCACCCAGGTCACGACGGGCATGATCAGGCAGACTAGACCCAGGATCAGGATGGCCGTTGTGCGTTCAGGCCCGGTCATTTCCGGTCTCCCGGGAAGGTCTCACCGAGAGGTGCGTGTTCAGGCGTGAATGCGATGGCCATGGGGAGTCTTGGGAAAGGGGTTCCCGTGTATCGTCACACTCCCTGCTCCTTGCGGAGTCTGTTAAAAATCTAGACAATTTCACTTCTCTCAGCTGGCCCAGGCAGCCCTCGCTCAGCTCCTGCCCAAGGCCTAGCCCCCTCCCAGGTACCCCTGGCCAGTTCCGCTCCAGGACTTAGTGCGAGCCACTTCCTGCGGTGCTGCGTTCAGGCGCTGTGCGCTTCTCGGAAGAGAGGAATCAGCTTTACGGGCACTTCGGAGTGTCCGGCAGCCCCTTCTCCAGCGTCGGGCAGGTCCCAGAGGGAGGACTGTGGGTCGAACTCAGCGAAGGAGTCCAGGATTTCCTGCAAGGACGCAGGCAGCGGGACCGCTGTCGCTTGCGGCCCAACCACCCCTGGATTCTCCAGCATCAGCACCGGTGCACCCGTTCGAGTCATGGCTCCATCTCCGCAGGCAGCCTGGCTGCCTCAGAAATCAAGAGTCGGTGAGCCGAGACCCTTCCACCAGTGCCCCAAGGGGCATCATTTTGCCTCGACCATGCGGAACATGAGGATGGCCCCGGCGGCGGCGACGTTGAGGCTGTCCATGCCGGACGCCATGGGGATGGTCACGGTGTGGTCGCAGAGGGCCAGCTGCCTCGGATCCAGGCCCGTATCCTCGGGGCCCATGACCAGCGCACAGCGGGGGCCGGGAGCCCAGGAGCGGGCGTCCACGGCCCCCTGCGCCAGGGCGGCTGCCACCACCTCGGAGCCGGCTTCGGCGTCCTTCCAGTGCGCCAGGGCCGCCCAGGGATCTTCCGTGCGCCAGACCGGGATGCGCCACACCGCCCCCATGGACACCCGCACCGTGCGCCGGGTCCAGAGGCCGGGTCCCGGGCCCGCCAGCACGCCATCCAGGCCCAGGGCCGCCGCACTGCGCAGCAGCAGGCCCAGGTTCTCGGTGTCGTGGAGGCGGGGCAGCACCAGCAGCCGATGGACGTTGACGAGGTCCTGCTCCGGCGGGGGTTCTGGCACAGCGGCGCAGGCCAGCAGACCCCGATGGAAGGGGAAGCCGGCGAGGGCGCTCAGCTCGGCGGCGGGGGCCGCCAACAGCTCCGTGCCTGGGGGCAGGAGGTCCTGGACGGCGGGTGCAGCGGTGGTGGTGGCGGCCAC
>CAITBU010000370.1 GCA_903890595.1 uncultured Holophagaceae bacterium
CCGAAGATCTTGGCGAAGCCGGCGGCTTCGATGCCGGTCCACAGGCGGTTGGCTTCGCCGTAGGTGGCGATGCGGGGGTCCATGAGGGAGTAGGGCGACTGGACGCCTTCCACCACGAAGGCCCGAGGGTGCAGGGTGACGCGCACCTCGCCGCTGACGCGATCCTGGCTGGAGGTGAGGAAGGCCTCCAGGTCCCGGGCGAGGGGATCGAAGAAGTGGCCCTCGTGCAGGAGGCCGCCGTAGAGGTTGCCCAGGGACTCCTTCCAGAACAGCTGCTTGCCCGAGAGCACCAGCTTTTCGAGCTCCCGGTGAGCGCCGATGAGCAGGTGCGCTGCGGAGGCCTCGTAGCCCACGCGGCCCTTGATGCCGAGGATGGTGTCGCCGAGGTGCACGCCTCGGCCGATGCCGTAGGGGCGGCCCAGGTCGTTGAGGCGGGCGATGAGGGTGACGGGATCCAGGCCCTCACCGTCCAGCGCCACGGGGACGCCCTGATCGAAGCTGATGACCAGGGTGGTGGGTGCGGGGGTCCCGATGACACCACCCGGGAACGCTGCTTCCGGCAGGGCGCTCCAGGGGTCCAGGGTCTCCCGGCCGCCGACGCTGGTGCCCCACATGCCCTCGTTGATGGAGTAGTCCTTGGTCTTCTCGGGGAACACCAGGCCGCGCTGGGCGCAGTAGTCCATCTCCTCGGCCCGGGACAGGCCCAGGTCGCGGATGGGGGTCAGGATCTCCAGGTCCGGGGCCAGCGCGCGGAAGGCCACGTCGAAGCGCACCTGGTCGTTGCCAGCGCCGGTGGAGCCGTGGGCGATGGCGGTGGCACCCATGCTCTTGGCCAGCTCCGCCACGGCCCGGGCCTGGCAGACGCGCTCGGCAGAGACAGACAGGGGGTACATCTGGCCACGCAGCACGTTGCCGTAGACCAGGTAGCGCAGGTAGCCATCAAAGAGTCCGGCCCGGGCGTCCACGGTGGTGTGGCTGATGGCACCGAGCTTGGGCGAGGCCGCCTCGATGCGGGCCAGCTCCGCCGGCGAGAACCCGCCCGTGTTCACCGTGACCGTGGCCACATCGTAGCCCTGCTCCTTCAGGTAGAAGACACAGAAGGACGTATCAAGACCGCCCGAAAAGGCGAGAACAGCAAGCTTGCTCATAGGGGACCTCTCATCAGTTTGTCCATAACGCCTCCTCGGCCTGGGAGTGGGCGTCAGCTCGGGCTTGGATCCAGGTGCGGGCGGCAGAGAGCTCGGTGGTGAGCTCGTCCAGGGCCAGGTTGCCGGCGCCGCCCAGGTGGGTGGCGGTGAGGGCGCTGCGGTCCGGGGCGAAGGTGCCGTCCTGGATCTGCCGGGCCACCTCGCGGTAGGCCTCCCGGAAGGGCTTGCCCTCCTGCACCAGCACGTAGGCCTGGTGGGCGGCGTAGAGCTCGTCCGTGGCGGCAGCAGCGGCGTTCCCGGTCTGTACTTCCAGGGCCGGCAGCAGGGGCGTGAGCACGGCGAAGAGCTCCTCGGCGCTGCGCAGGGCAGTCACCAGGGGCCGCTTCAGCAGCTGCAGGTCCCGGTGGTAGCTGGAGGGCAGGCCGGCGGCGATCTGCTCCACCAGGCCGGCGGCGCCACGCAGCTCGCGGCAGCGGCCCCGGGCCAGCTCCACCACATCGGGATTCTTCTTCTGGGGCATGATGCTGGAGCCCGTGGTGAAGGCGTCCGGCAGCTTGAGGAAGCTGAACTCCTCCATGCTGTAGAGCGAGACATCCCACAGGAACTTCTCGAGCACCCCGGCGGCGGAGGCGGCCCAGCGCAGGAGGGCGACCTCGTGGCGGCCCCGGCTGTTCTGGACGTCGATGGGGCTGCGCTGGACCTTGGAGAAGCCCAGCAGGCGGGCGGTGAGGGCCCGGTCGATGGGGAGGGGCACGCCGAAGCCCGCCGCCGAGCCCAGGGGGCAGCGGTCCAGGCGGCCATAGACACCCTGCAGGGCCTCCAGCTCTTCCAGCAGGCCCTCGGCAAAGGCCGTGGCCCAGAGGCCGAAGGTGCTGGGCATGGCCCGCCGCAGGTGGGTGTAGCCGGGCAGGGCCGTGTCCTGATGGGCCTTGGCGAAGGCCAGAAAGGCCTCGGCCAGGTCTGCCAGGCGCAGGCCCAGGCGCACCAGGACGTCCCGCTGGTAGAGGCGCAGGGCGGTGATGACCTGGTCGTTGCGGGAGCGACCCAGGTGGATGCGCGCACCGGCAGCACCGAGGTGCTGGGTGAGGTCCGCCTCGATGGCCGTGTGGCAGTCCTCCAGGTGGGCCGGGAGGGGGAAGGCGCCCTGCCGCGCCAGGGCGGCGATCTCGCGCAGGCGGCCCACCAGGGCCGTGGCGTCCGCAGCGGGGATGAGGCCAGCGGCGGCGAGCATCCGGGCGTGGGCGGCGCTGCCCAGGGCGTCCCAGGCCAGCAGGCTCAGGTCCGTGTCCGGGTCCTCGCCCACGGTGAAGCGGTGGATGGCCGCATCCAGGGGTGCTCCCTTGGCCCAGAGGGTCTCGTCAGGCTTCATCGCGCACCTTCAGTTGGAAGAAGTCCTCGGTCAGCCTGGCATAGAACGCGGCGCCCGCTTCCAGTTCCGCGAGGGTGATGTGCTCGTTGGGGCGGTGGCTGCGGAAGGTGTCGCCGGGGCCGACCTTCACGGTGGGGATGTTGCCCAGGAAGGCCCAGTCCGAGGTGGTGCCAGAGCCCACGGGACCGGCTTTGCCTGCGGCCTGGAGGGCGGCCCGCACGATGGGCTCGGAGGTGGCCGTGGCCTTGGGCAGGTAGCGCTTGGAGTGGATGGCCACCTGGCTCTCCAGGCGACCCTGGAAGTCCTGGGCCAGGGCCTCGTGGTCCTGGTCCGGACCCGTGCGGAGGTCGATGAAGAACTCGCAGGCGTCGGGCACCTGGTTGCGCCAGAGGCCGCCCTGGATCTGCGTGACCTGGGCCTTCTGGGAGCCCAGCAGCTGATGGGGTGGGAACTCCATGGCGGCGATGCGCCCGATGTCCCGGGCCGCCTTGTGAATGGCGTTCTCGGCGCCCAGCATCTGGGCGTTGGCCACGTGGCCGCTCTGGCCCCGGGCGGTGCACTTGAGCACCAGGAGGCCCCTTTGGGCGGCGCAGACCCGCAGGCCTGTGGGCTCGCCCACGGCGGCGCCGTCGAAGTGCCCCAGCTCGCCCAGAACCGTGGCGATGCCGTTGCCCCCGGTCTCTTCCTCGGCGGTGAGGGCCACCACCACCTCGCCGGTCAGTGGGCGCTTGGACAGCTCGAAGGCCGCGAGCAGGATGGCGGCCACGGAGGCCTTGGCGTCATTGGCGCCCAGGCCCTGGAGGCGGGTGCCGTTCCAGACGGGCGTGAAGGGATCCCCCTCCCAGCCGGCGCAGGGGGGCACGGTGTCCAGGTGGGAGTTCAAGAGGAGTCGGGTGCCACCGGGGCGGCCGAAGCTGAACCAGAGGTTGTGGTCCTGCCGGTGGACCTGGAAGCCGCGGGCTGCGATCAGCTCCTGGCACAGGTCGGCGATGGCGCCTTCACCCCCGGACACGCTGGGGGTGCCCACCAGGAGGGTGATGAGCTCGGCGGGGTTCATTCGACCACCACCGGGGCGGGGGTGGCGATGATCATGGTGCCGCTGCCTTCGTTGGTGAAGACCTCCGCCAGCAGGGCATCCGGAGCCAGGCCGCTGACCAGGTGGGCGCTGGAGACGCCAGCGCGCAGGGCCTGCTTCACCGCCGTGAGCTTGGGCCGCATGCCCCCGCTGACCACGCCGCTGGCTTCGAGGCCAGCCAGCTCATCGAGGGTGGCGTGGGGGATCAGGGACGAGCTCTTGTTGATGTCCTGCAGCAGGCCGGGGACGGCCAGCAGGAAGAAGATCTTCTCGGCGCCCAGGGCCGCAGCCAGGCTGGCGGCGATGGTGTCGGCGTTGGTGTTGTAGATGGCGCCGTCGGTGCCGCCGGAGAGAGGTGCCACCACGGGGACGAAGCCGCCTTCCAGCAGGTGCGTCAGGACCCGGGGATCCACGGAGTCGATGTCACCCACCAGGCCGAAGTCCACCAGCTGAGGCTCGGTGGCGCCATCGGGCACCACGGAGACCGGGAGGCGCTTGTGCGCCTTGATCAGGCCCGCATCCACGCCCGAGAGGCCCACGGCGGGTACGCCAGCGGCCTGCAGCTCAGCGAGGAGGTCCATGTGCACCTGGCCGGCGAAGACCATCTTGGCGGCGTCCAGGACCTCGGGCGTCGTGACCCGCCGTCCGGCCACCTTCTTGATGGGGATCTGCATGGCCTTGCAGGCGGCATCCAGCTCCGGGCCGCCCCCGTGCACCAGCACCACGCGGATGGAGAAGCTCCAGAGCAGGGCGAGCTGCTCACAGAGGCTCTTGCGCAGCTTGGGCTCGGCGATGATCTCGCCCCCGACCTTCACCACGAAGGTCTTGCCCCGCCACAGGCGGACGTACTGGGAGGCCTGCTTGAGGGCGGCGTAGGGATTCGGGGACAGCGGCATGGGCTTCTCGCGGGAAAGGCAGGGCTTGGACTTAGGACTGGTTCAGCAGGCTGGCGATGGTGGCGCGCTGCACGTGGAAGCGGTTCTCGGCCTCGTCCACGACGCGGCTCCAGGGGCCATCGAGGACGCTGTCGTGCACCTCGAGGTTGCGGCGCACCGGCAGGCAGTGGGTGAAGATGGCCTCCTTCGCCGCCTTCTGCATGTGGGCAGCGGTGGGCATCCAGGCGCTGAGATCCGTCATGGGAGCGGCCTCCAGGCCGGAGCTGGTGGAGGGTCCCCAGGCCTTGGCGTAGACCGCAGCGCTGCCTTCGAGGGCGGCGTCCTGGTCGTGGGTGTAGGTGATCTTGCCGCCGGTGGCAGCGGCGTAGGCCTCGGCCTCGGCTCGCACCTCGGCGGACAGCTCGTAGCCCTTGGGGTGGGCCACGCGAATCTCAGCGCCGCAGGCGGCGGCAGTGAGCAGGAAGGAGTTGGGCACGGCCTTGGGCAGGGGCTTCATGTGGGGTGCCCAGGTGAGGGTCACGGGCACCTTGGTCGAGCCGTGGGCCTCCTGGATGGTGAGCATGTCGGCCAGGCCCTGGTGGGGGTGCTCCCGAGCGCTCTCCATGCTCAGCACGGGCACGGTGGAGAAGCGGCGGAAGGCGCTGATGACGGGATCGATCTCATCGGTGGCATCGCCCTCGCCACCGCTGAAGGTGCGCACGGCCAGCAGGTCGGCGTAGCGGCCCAGGACGGGCACACCCTCGCGCACATGCTCGGCACGGTCGGCGTTCATGATGGCGCCGTCCCGGTCTTCCAGCTTCCAGGTGCCGGCGCCCACTTCCAGCACGATGGCGTGGCCACCGTGGCGCAGCATGGCCGCCTCGAAGCTGGCGCGGGTGCGCAGGCTGGGGTTGAAGAAGATCATGCCGAGGATGCGGTCCGCGAAGATCGCGCCGGGGCGGGTCTTCTTCCACTCGGCGGCCACGGCCAGGATCTGCTTGACCCCTGCGGGGCCCAGGTCGGAGATGCGGGTGAAGTGCTTCATGGTTGCTCCGGCACAAAGGACTGGATGGCGGTGATGAGGGCGCTGAGGGCTTCACTGCTCAGGTTGAGGGGGGGCATGAGACGCAGGACGGTGGCATCGCCGGAGCCGCCCACCAGGATATGGCAGGCCAGCAGGTGCTTCTTGAGGGCGGCAGCGTGGGCGCTGCGCAGACCCAGCAGCAGGCCTTCGCCCAGGACCTCGCTGACCACGGAGCCAGCCAGCTCCTGGCGCAGGCGGGCGGCGGCCTTGGCGGCGTTGGCCATCATGCCCTCGCCGGTGATGGCGTCCACAGTGGCGATGAGGGCCGCACAGGCCAGCGGTCCACCCCCGAAGGTGCTGCCCAGGTCCCCGCCCTTGAGCTTGGCGGCGACTTGGGTGGTCATGAGCAGGGCGCCCATGGGGACACCGGAGGCGAGGCCCTTGGCGCTGGTCATGAAGTCCGGCCGCACGCCGTAGAACTGCGCAGCAAAGGGCACGCCCAGGCGGCCCATGCCGGTCTGGATCTCGTCGAAGATGAGCAGGGTGCCGCTGGCATCGCACTTGGCGCGCAGGGCCTCGAACCAGGGCCGAGTGGCGGTCTTGATCCCGGCCATGCTCTGGATGGGCTCCAGGATGATGCCGGCGATGTCGGAGAAGTCAGCGGCGGCCAGGGCGGCCAGATCGCCAAAGGGCAGCCGCAGGGTGGGCACCAGGTGGTCCGCATAGGGCTGGGTGATCTTGGGATCGTCCGTGACCGAGAGGGCCAGCAGGGTGCGGCCGTGCCAGCCACCATCGAAGGCCGCGAGGCGCTTCCGGCCCGTGAGCAGGAGGGCCAGCTTCAGGGCATTCTCATTGGCCTCGGCGCCGCTGTTGCAGAAGAAGACCGAGTCCATGCCAGAGAAGGCGGTGATGCGCTCGGCGGCCAGATCCCGCACGGGCAGGGCGGCGGCGGCCGAGTAGAAGAGCAGGCTGGCCGCCTGGTCCGCCACGGCCTTCACCACCGCCGGGTGGCTGTGGCCCGTGGCGCAGACGCAGTGCCCGCCATAGAAGTCCCACCAGGCGCCGCCCGCATCGTCGAAGACCCGGTCGCCCTGGCCCTTCACCAGGGGAAAGGGATAGGGGGCGTAGGTGGGCAGCAGGGCGGGAATGGGGGTGGTGGCAGTCATGCGGACATCCTGTGCAGGGGCGTGCATAAGCAAAGGGCAGAACGCATATTATGCGCTCGTGGCAACGGGATTCAAGCAAAAATCCTGTGACGAATGTGGGTTTATTTGCATTTCCCTTGAGAAATTATGCATTTTTATGCATAATTTCTGCATGGACCTGGATGCCCTCATTCTCCAACTGCTGGACCGCACCCCCATTGCGGACCAGGGGGAGCTCCTGGCCAGCTTGGCTGCCCAGGGCCATGACCTCACCCAGTCCACCCTCTCCCGGCGCCTGAAGCGACTGGGGGTGCAGAAGCTCCAGGGTCGCTACCGCCGGATGGAGGCCCCCGCCGGCGCCCTGCCGGAGGTCACCCTGGCGGTCGCTCCGCCCAACCTGCTGGTGCTGCGCACGGCCCCAGGCTTCGCCCAGGCCCTGGCCCTCAGCCTGGACGCCCATCCCGTGGCGGGCCTGCTGGGCACCCTGGCCGGCGACGACACCGTCTTCGTGGCCGTGTTGCCCGAGCGCCTGGCCGACGTCGAGGCCCACCTTCGGCGGGTGCTGGCGGCGCACTGATTCGAGTGTCCTGTCCTACACTCAAGGGAGTGTTTGGAGTGTCCATGGATCGGTTTGGGAGTTCAAAGCTGCGCATCGGCTGGGCGCTGGTCTCGCTGTTTGTGGCGGGGCTGGTGGCCATGGGGGTCCGGGGCCAGCAGGGCGACCTGGGCTCCCAGGTGCTCGTCTTCGGCACGGCGATCCCCCTCGGGGCTGACTCCCTGCGGTCCTATGCCCTGGGCAACCTGCAGGGGGCCATGTACTGGGCGGTCTCCCTGGTGGTCCTGCTGGGTGCCTTTGGTCCCCTGAGTCAGTGGACCGCCGCCTCGGCCCGGGGGGAGCGCCTCAAGGGCTTCTTCGCCGGCACGGGGCTCGGCTTCGCCCACGGCCTGTATCTGTCCCAGGTGGCCCTCCTGCCGGTGTGGGTACTGTCCTGGCGCCTCCTGGGTGAGGTCTGGCCGGCGGAGCTGCTGCGGGCGGACCTGCACGGCCTGCTGTTGGGTCTCCAGATGCTCCTCTGGTCGGTGCTGCTGGCCCGCCTCATCAAGTCCAGCGCTGGGCTGGCCCTCCTGCTGACCCTGCTGCTGCGTGAGCTGGGCCCCCGCCTGAGCTTCTTCCTGGACTTCGGCGTGGACCTGGGCTGGAGCGCCGGTCAGGTGCGGGCCCTGGAGGTGCTGGTGCGCCTGCTGCCCATGGCCCAGCTACCTTCGGACCCCTTCTCGCCCCTGGCCCTGCCCCTGTCTGTTGGCGGCCCCCTCCTGCTGGGCGCCCTGGCCATGCTCTTGCCGGCGGGCGGCCGGAAGTAGCCCATGCGGCTCGGCCTCCTCCTCCTGCTGTCGGGGCTCCTGGTGGCCCAGTCCAGTCAGGAGCCGGCGGAGCTGCGCCAGAAGCTGGCCGCCCTGCAGGGCCGGATGGGGCAGGTGGACCAGCAGCTGGAGCAGCTGAAGAAGCGCCGCAAGGGTGTGCTGGTGGAGCTGCAGGGCATCTCCCTGCAGCTGGATCGGGCCCGGGCCCAGGTGGAGGGGGCCCGCCTCCGCCGGGATCAGGCCCAGGGGGAGGCCCAGGCCATCGGCCGGGAGCAGGCCCGCATCCAGGGCGAGCTGAAGGCCATCCGCGAGGCCCTGCGCCGCCAGGTGCGCTGGGCCCAGGCGGTGGGGCCCATGGGCGACCTGGGTTTCTACGCCACCTTCCGGGACATGGAGGCCTGGCTGGAGCGGGGCCGCATGCTGGAGTGGGCTCGCATCCAGGAACACCGTCGCCTGGAGCTCATCCAGAGCCTGCAGACGGAGCTGACCCAGAAGGCCCAGGCCCTGAAGGACGTCGTGGCCCGCATCGCCAAGGAGGAGAATGAGGCCAGCCAGTTCCAGGCCTCCCTGCGCCTGCAGGACGAGCGGCTCACGACCTTCCTGGAGGGAATACAGAAAGACGAGGGCACCCAGAAGCGGGTCCAGGCCGAGCTGACCGAGGAGGCTCTGCAGCTGGAGCGACTCTTGGCGGGGCTCCTGACCAAGCCCAAGGGCGAGGCCTTCGAGGCCGCCGTGGTCTTTGCCAACCTGCGGGGTGAGCTACCCCAGCCCGTCAAAGGCACCCTGGCCCAGCCCTTCGGCGAGCACGTCCATCCCAGGTTCCGCACGCGCACCCAGCAGAGTGGTGTGCTCATCGCCGCACCTTCGGGGGCGCCGGTCCAGGCGGTGGCCGAAGGAAAGGTGGCCTTCGCCGACTACTACCAGAGCTACGGACCCATGGTGATCCTGGACCACGGCGGTGGGTGGTTCACCCTCTACACGCACCTGCAGGGCCTGGCAGTTGCCCGGGGCCAGGTGCTGGCGGCGGGGGAGGTGCTGGGGGCTGTGGGTGAGACCGTGGATGGGCCCCGCCTGGGCTTCGAGATTCGCCTGAAGGCCCAGGCTCAGGATCCGCAGAAGTGGCTCAAACCGAGGTACCGCTAGGTTCCCGGGCTCAGCGCACCATGCTGCTGGCGTTGAACAGAGGCACGTAGATGGCGAGCAGGAGGGCCAGGACGACCACGCCCATGAAGAGGATCAGCACGGGGCCGATGAGGCTGGTGACGGCAGTGGTGGCCTTCTCCACTTCCTGATCGAAGAAGTCCGCCACGTGGTCCAGCATCTCCGGCAGGGCGCTGCTCTGCTCGCCCACGCGGACCATCTCCACGGCGAGGGGGTCAAGGACCTTGGCCTGCTCCAGGGACTGGTAAAGGCTGCCACCGGCCCGCACCTTGTCGGTGATGACCGTGAGGGCCCCCTTCATGCGTTGGCTGGGGCTGGTGCGCTGCACCACTTCGAGGGCCTGCACCACCGGCAGGCCGCCGCTGATGAGCACGCCCAGGGTGCGGGCGAAGACGCTGGAGTGGTACATGCGGTAGAGGGTGCCGACCTTGGGGACCATCAACAGCAGGCGCTCCGTGAGCATGGCCCCGGCCTCGGAGGTGGCCATCCAGCGGCCGGCCACGAGGAGACCCACCACGACGATGCCCTGCAGCCAGAGGGTCGAGCTGATGAACTTGCCGGCCCCCAGCAGGGCCCGGGTGAAGAAGGGCATCTCGATGTCGCCGCCGGCGTAGAACTCCGCGAAGCGGGGCAGCACCACGTTGAAGATCACGCCCAGGGCCAGGGTCAGCACCAGCACCAGGAAGGTGGGGTAGAAGAGGGCCTCGGTGATGCGGCGGCGGCTGGTCTGCGAGAACTTCTGGAAGGCCAGCCAGCGGGCCAGCACCTCGGGGAGCGTGCCGCTGCGCTCGCCGGCGACCACGTTGCTGCGGTAGATGGGGGGAAAGGCCCCGGCCTGCTCCAGGGCGTCCGAGAAGGACATGCCCTCCCGCACCAGCTCCACCACCTGGGTGAGGCTGCGGCGCAGCTGGGGATCCTTGCCGTGGCCCACCAGCAGCTCCAGGGACTGCAGCAGGGGGATGCCGGCCTTGAGGAGGGCCAGCAGCTCCTGGTTAAACAGCACCAGAGACTCGACCTTGAGCTGGGTCCGGCTGCGGAAGGCCGTGTCGGTGCGGGTGACCTCCAGCGGGAAGCCCCCATCCGCCATGACGCGCGCCCGCAGAGCCTCCTCGCTGTCCGCTTCATATTCGCGGGTCAGCACTTCGCCGTTGGCATGGGTGAGGCGCACTGTGAATCGCATGGACACCTGGGCAGACCTTTGAGGATACCGGATAACCCCTGGAGCGGCGCCTGGGGTAGGCTCGGAGCATCTGGAGGCCCTGTGCCGAGATCCCCCCTTGTCCTGCTGCCCGCCGCCCTGGTCAGCCTCACTGCGGCCGAGCCCCACCCGGCGCCGCTCCGCACGGGCGTGCCGCTGCCGGTGGACCTGGACCTCACCGGCCTCGAGGCCAGGGATCTGCTGCCCCGGGACAACCGGGATCCCGCCCAGGTGGAGGCGGCGCGCCGCCGCTGGGTGACACCCATCGCGGGCCTGAAGGGGGCTGCCGAGGTGCGCCTGCGCCTGCCCCGGGGTGCCTCCCGCCTCCCCCTGCTGCTGGCCGCCGCCCAGGCCCTCAAGGCCCAGTCGCCCAGCCAGCGCATCCTCCTGGCCTGGGACCCGGGGGTCGAGCCCATCCTGGACGAGTCCGCCTGGGGTGCCCTGGATGGCGGGGCGCTCCTGCCCGACGATCTGGGCTCCGACGCCACCCAGTGGCGCACCCGGCTCACCCAGGCCCAAGACTCCTTTCCGGGGCGCCCCTGGACCGTCTGGTTGCCCCGGGATCCCGGCCCGCTGACCTCGGCCATGATGGGTGATGGTGGCCACCTCATCGTGCCTGGCGACGGCCCAGCGGCCCGCCTGGCGGCCCTGGTACCGCCGGGGTTCACCGAGGTGGAAGGTGGCCCCGGCGACCTCACCCTCAGCCGCGCCAACGGCGAGGCCCGGCGCTGGCGCTTCACTGAGGGTGGCTGGCAGCCGACGCCCCTGCCCAAGGACCGCACCGAGGTGGCTGTGACCGCCGCCGACACCTACGACACCGGGGCCCTCCTGGCCCGGGTCCGGGCGGCGGGGCTGCGGGCGCGGGCCGGGGTGCAGACGGTGCAGGCCCGGGCCGACCTCGACCTGCACATTCAGGGGAGCTCCGGCCGCGGCGGCGACCTGGGCTTCACCTTCGGCTACTTCGAGAAGGCCGGCGAGTGGCCGGAGCTGCTGCAGAAGGAGGTCCGCTTCAACGGCGTGAAGGCCAAGCTCGATGGGGAGGTGCAGCTCCCCCTCATCGAGAGCCGGCGCTCCGTGGCCCTGCCCGTGGCCCTAGGCCTGACGGAGAGCTACCGCTACCGGGATGGCGGCCCCGCCGGTCCGGGACGGCGCCTCCTGCGCTTCGCCCCCGTGACGCCAGATCCCCTGGCCTACGAGGGGGAGCTGGAGGTCGAGGAGGCCACCGGGAAGATTCTGGAAGAGCGCCGCGAGCGGGCTGGCATGCCCGGCACGGTGAAGAGCGAGCGGGAGATCCTCACCTACGGCACCGTGGCCCCCGGCGTGTGGCGGCCAGTCTCCGTGCAGACCTACGAGCGCTGGGTCAGTGCGGACGGCGTGATCCA
The DNA here is from genome assembly GCA_903890595.1 of uncultured Holophagaceae bacterium. Classification (GTDB taxonomy): domain Bacteria; phylum Acidobacteriota; class Holophagae; order Holophagales; family Holophagaceae; genus Geothrix. The sequence continues at coordinate 11,740 of CAITBU010000370.1, forward strand.
GGTGCAGCGGCGCTTCACCTACCGGGACTTCGACCTGAACGGGGCCGGCTTCGAGGTGGCCCGGGCGGGGGCCCGGACCTCGCCAGCGACCATGCTCAAGGTGACGCCCGAGGGGGCCCGCTACTTCACCCGGCAGGGGGATGGCACCCGGCGCATCGAGGAGAAGCCCCGCACCAGCGGCCGCGCCCTGGCGGGGGTGGTGCTGGTGGATCCAGGGTTGGCACCACCGGTGATGCCACTGGGTGGCTTCCTCTACTTCGACTACGACGCCTTCGGCAAGGGCGTGCAGGTGAACGCCCTCACGGCCATTGTGTTCAACACCGCCACCGTGGCCATTCCCCGGGCCTTCGGGTCCTTCGACTTCGGGGCCAACGCCACGGCGTTTCTCCTGAAGGGCACGGAGCGGCCCGTGGTGAATGGCAAGCTCGTGGACCGGGACGGCGTGGGGCGGCGCTTCGGGCGCCTCGGCTTGGAGCTGGGTCGGGACCTGGGCCTGGGCTTCCGCCTGGAGGGTCGGACCGACTTCGCTTACGACGCCTTTGCCGAAGGCGACTCCAAGTACCGCACGCCGGGCTATGTTCTGCCGCCCTCGGGCCTCACCCGCACGGGTACGGTGCAGGCCTCCTGGCTGTTCCGGGGCCTCCAGGTCCGGGCCTACGAAGGCTGGGGCCGGCGCCC
>CAITBU010000371.1 GCA_903890595.1 uncultured Holophagaceae bacterium
GCCCTGCTCAAGAAGAAGCCCATCTACTTCGCGGGCCTTGCGGTGGGTGTGGTGGGGCTGGTCTACTTCGCCAATGGCTTCTTCCTTCTCTTCTAGCGGTTGGGCCCTCACGGTCGCGGCCATCATCGAGCGGGAGGGCCGCTTCCTGGTGGTGGAGGAGACCGATGGCGTGTCGCCTGAGATGGTGCTGAACCAGCCTGCGGGCCATGTGGATCCGGGTGAATCGGTCCTGGCTGCGGTGGTGCGCGAGACCCGGGAGGAGACCGGCCTGGACTTCACGCCGGAGGCCCTGGTGGGCATCTACCCGCTGCGGGCCGCCAATGGGCGGGACTACTTCCGCCTCTGCTTCACGGGCACGGTGCCGGTAGACGCCGAGGCCGCTCCTGAGGATCCGGACATCCTGGCCTGCCACTGGCGCACCCGGGCCGAGCTGGCCGCTGCACCGCTGCGCTCCAGCCTGGTGCTCACCTGCCTGGACGATGCCCAAGCCGGAAGGCGCTTCCCCCTGGACCTGGTGGCAGAGATCCGGGCCGAGCGCTGAGGAGCTCAGACCTGTGGCGGATCCAGCAGGTTGGGCAGGGCTTCGAAGCCGTGGCTGAGGGCCTTGGCCCAGCTGTCGGAGATGGCGGAGAAGTGCGGGTCGGTGCGCTCGATGCGCCGCTGCACCCGGAAGGTGAGGGCGTTCTTCTCGATGACCGCCAGGTCCAGGGGCATGCCCACGGAGAGGTTGCTGCGGATGGTGGAGTCCATGGAGACGCAGACGGCCTTCATGGAGTCTTCGAGGGTGCTGGCGGTGTTGATCACCCGGTCCAGGATGGGCTTGCCGTACTTGTGCTCGCCCAGCTGGAAGTAGGGGGTGTCATCCGTGGCCTGGATGAAGTTGCCGGCGGTGTAGATCAGGAAGAGGCGATGCTTGCCGCCCTTGCGCTGGCCTGCGACCAGGAGGGTGGCGTCGGCATCAGCGCCCTGCTCGATGATGGCCTTGCGGTGGATCTCCTGCATCCGCCGCATCTCGGCACCCACGATCTCGGCCACCTCGAACATGCTCTCCACGTTCATGATCGAGCGGAAGGCGGGATCCCGATCGCCCTTCTGGATGCCGTGCTTGATGCGGGCGATGACGCCCTGGGTGATGGAGAGGTTGCCCGAGCAGAGCAGGGCGATGACCCGCTCCCCGGTCTTTTCGAAGGTCACCATCTTGGTGAAGCGGGAGACATTGTCCATCCCGGCATTGGTCCGGGTATCGGCCAGGAGCACCAGTCCCTCGGCCACCCGCAGGCCCACGCAATACGTCATCGTTCCGTTCCCTTCGTCGCTACTGCTGCTGTTGGACCTGCTGGGACCCACTCGGGGCCGCCAGAGAGATCATGACATCAGCCTGGATCCCGATCTCGGTCGTACCGTACACGGAGCCCCGGACCGGGGCGGCGTCGTGAGCGTCAAGTCCTGAGCAGAGACGGACATACAGCTCGGTGACGCAGAGGCCGTTGGTGGCATCGAAGCCGATCCAGCCCAGGCCATCCACCCAGGCCTCGGCCCAGGCATGAGTCTCCCGCAGGGCATGGCCGGCCTCGTCGGCCAGCAGGTAGCCGCTGACATAGCGGGCCGGGATGCCCAGGCTCCGGGCGGCGCTCACGAAGAGGTGGGTGTGGTCCTGGCAGACCCCCCGGCCCAGGGCCAGGGCCTCGGCGGCGGAGGTGGCGGGCGTGGTGGCGCCCCCCTCGTAGGCAATGGCCTCGCGCACCCGGGCGGACAGGGCGTGGAGGCGGGGGATGGGTTCCCGTTCGTCGATGGACCGGGCCAGGGCGAGGATGGCCGCATCCGGCCGGGTGAGCTGGGTCTGCCGCAGGAAGACGGGCAGCGGTGCCTCGTGGGGGAAGCCAGAGACAATGCCGTGGCGCTCCTGGGTGGTCACGGTGCCCGTGGCGACGATCTCCATCTCGCTGAAGGCGCCGCGGCGGTGGTAGAAGCCCTCGCCATCTCCGAAGGCGTTGAGGGGGAAGTCCGTCACCGGGGTGCCGTTCACCGTGACCGCCCAGGCGCCTGGCTGCTGGCAGTTCAGGGCGCCCGGCTGCAGGCGCAACAGCAGCGAGACCTGATTGGCTGGCGTCGCATAGCGGTAGGTCGTCTGGTGGCGGACGGCGAGTTCCATGGTCTTCCTAGAAGTGGTACGAGTCAGCGATTTCGTTGGCCAGTCGGTTGGTCAGCAAGAGGCAGTGTTGCACGGACTCGTGCAGACCCCGCTCGATGAAGACCCCATTCCGACCCGCCTTGAGCAGGGCGAAGAGCTCATCAGCGGTCTCGTTGCAGGCGGAGCGGGTGCCGTGCTCCTTGGCCAGCCGCACCAGGTGGGTGCGCATCTGATCCACACAGAAGGCCACGGAGCGGGGGAAGGTGCGGTTCACCATGAGGAAGTCGACGATCTGGGCCGGCGTGTGTACCCCGCCGTAGACATGGTGGTAGGCCCGGATGCCGGAGAGGGCGTGCAGCACCGAGGTCCACTGGTAGTGGTCGCGGCCGCCGCCCACCACATCCGTCTCGGGCAGCAGGACGTAGTACTTCACATCCAGCAGCCGCAGGGTCATCTGGGCCCGCTCCAGGGCGCCGCCAATGCGGGCGAAGTCGTGGCCCGCATGGCGCATCATGCCGGTCTCCATGGTGCCCCGGAACACCGAGGCCCGCGTCTTCACCCAGTCGAGGTGCACCGGCAACTCCTGGATGGCATCGGCCACCGTGCAGCCCTCGAAGTGGCGCCAGCTCTCGTTGAGCGCTTCCCACATCTCCTGGGTGAGCTTGGTGCGCACCGAGCGCCCATTGGCGCGGGCCCGCACCAGGCAGGACTGGATGGAGGCGGGGTTCTCGGGGTCCAGGAGGAGGATGCCGACCACGTCCGCCTCGGTGACCGGGCCTTCGTGCTGCAGGAAGTTTTCGCAGCCAGTCACCCGCAGCACCGAGCGCCACTCGTCCCGGTAGGCCGAGCCTGGCAGCACGGCCATGCGCTGGCCCATGGTGAGCAGACGGGCCGTGCACTCGGCCCGCTCGAGGTAGCGGGCCATCCAGAAGAGGTTGTCGGCGGTCCGGCTTAACATCAGTCCCTCAGAACCCAAGTGTCTTTAACGCCCCCGCCCTGGCTGGAGTTGACCACCAGCGAGCCCTCGGTGAGGGCCACGCGGGTCAGGCCCCCGGGCACCAGGCGCATGCGCTTGCCGACCAGGCAGTAGGGGCGGAAGTCCGCATGCCGCTGGACCACATCGGTGGCGCCCAGGGTGGGTACCGTGGACAGATCCAGGGTGGGCTGGGCGATGAAGCCGCTGGGATTGGCCCGGATGCGCTCCGCATAGGCGGCGATCTGCGCCTTGGTGGACTTGGGGCCGATGAGCATGCCGTAGCCGCCAGAGCCATGCACCTCTTTGGCCACCAGCTCGCTGAGGTGCTCCAGCACGTAGGCCAGGCCGTCCTTGGTGCCGCACTGCCAGGTGGGGATGTTGGCCAGGATGGGCTCCTCGCCGAGGTAGAAGCGGATCATCTCCGGGACGTAGACGTAGATGGCCTTGTCATCGGCGATGCCCGCACCGGGCGCCGAGCAGAGGGTGACGCCACCGGAGCGGTAGGCGTGGAACAGGCCGGGCACGCCCAGCAGGCTGTCCGGACGGAAGGCCAGGGGATCCAGGTAGTCGTCGTCGATGCGGCGGTAGATGACGTCCACCACCTTGGGGCCCGCGGTGGTCTTCTTCCAGACCCGGCCATCCTCCACGAAGAGGTCCACAGGCTCCACCAGCTCGATGCCCATGAGGTCCGCCAGGAAGCTGTGTTCGTAGTAGGCGGAGTTGAGCGAGCCCGGCGTCAGCAGGACCACCACCGGGTCCCCGGTGCAGGCCGGCGGGGCGACTTCCTTGAGGGTGCGCAGCAGCTGCGCGGGGTAGTTGTCCACGGGCACCACGCGGCCCCGGTGGAACAGGTCCGGGAACATGCGGGTCATGATCTCCCGGTTCTCGAGCATGTAGGAGACGCCAGACGGCGTGCGGCAGTTGTCTTCCAGCACCTCGAAGGTGTCGGGCCCGGTGCGCACGATGTCGATGCCGACGATGTGGCTGTAGACCCGGCCCGGGGGATCGAAGCCGATCATCTCCGGCCGGAAGGCCTCGTTCTGATAGACCAGATCATGGGGGATGAGCCCTGCCCGCAGGATCTCGCCGCGGTGATAGACATCGTAGAGAAAGGCATTGAGGGCCTGGGCCCGCTGGCGGATGCCCTGGTCCAGGCGCTGCCACTCCATGCGGCTGAAGATGCGGGGCAGCAGGTCGAAGGGGATCAGGCGCTCGGGATCGCCGCCCTCGCCGTACACCGCAAACGTAATGCCGATGCGCCGGAAGATGGCCTCGGCCTCCTCCATGCGGCGGTGCAGTCCAGCGGTGCCCGTCTCATCAATCCAGCGCTTCACATCCGCGTAGCAAGCGCGGATCCCGCCTTCTGGATCGTGCATCTCGAAGAAGGACATGAGGCCTCAGTTGGGTCTACAGCCATTCTTCCGGAGGGGGCCAAAAATTACAAGTCTAAACAACAATGAGGTTTACGAGTCAGGGGTGGGAAACCCCCTGAACCCGCCCCTTCCGGCGCAGAAACGCGCCAGCGATGAGGGACGTGAGGAAGCCCGTCACCACGGTGCCGATGGCCCCTGCCATGGCGCTGGCCCGGGGGGTCTGCATGGGGGCCTGGGCTTTCACCGCAGCCTCGATCTGGGCGGCGCTGAGGCCCTGCTTCGCCATCAACTCCCGGCCCAGGGCCTCCAGGTCGGCGAAGTAGGTGGGGAACACCGCGGTGGTGAAGAGCAGGCTGCCGGTGAAGATGATCATGGCTCCCAGGACGGTGGCATTGAGGCCGTTCATGACCTGGCGCAGGTAACTGTTGTCCCGGGCGGTGGTCCACAGGCCCCACACCAGGATGCCGACCTGCATGGGCACCACCAGCCAGAAGAGGCGCAGCAGGGAGGGGTGCTTGTACCACCCGGTGAAGCCCATGACGAAGGTCCAGGCAACCACGGAAAAGCCCAGGACGAGGCCGGCGCGAATGGGTGGGGGCATGGGCTCCTCCGAAAGGCCTCAGTGTGGGCCTCGGAGGGGGCCGGGTCCAGACTGGCCTTTAGAAGACGTGGCCGCCGCCGTTGACGGGCAGGGTGGCGCCGGTAACGAAGTGCGCCTGGAGGATGCCCAGCACGGCCTCGGCGACGTCCTCGGCCTGGCCATTGCGGCGCAGGGGCGCATGGGCGGCCGCCGCCTGCTTGTGCTTGTCCGGGATGTGCATGGTGGCGTCCGTGAGGATGAGGCCTGGGGCCACGGCATTCACCCGGATGCCCATGGGCCCAAGCTCGAAGGCCAGGGCCCGCACAAAGCCCTCCAGGGCCGCCTTGGCGGCGCTGTGGGCGCAGAAGCCCCAGCCCGGGGTCCGGGCCAGTCCGCTGCTGATGGCGATGATGGTGCCGTCATGGCGCTCCAGCATCTGGGGCAGCACGGCCTGGCACCCGTGGAAGGCCGCGCCCATCTCGCCGGTGAGCTTGGCCTGGAAGGCCGCCCAGGGGTAGTCCTGGAAGCTCGTCATGGGGAAGCCGATGGAGGCGTTGAGCACCAGGATGCCGATGGGTCCGAGCTCGGCCTGCACGGCGGCAGCCATGGCCTCCAGCTGGGCCCGGTCCCGGGCATCGGCCTTCACCGCCATGGCTCGCCCGCCGGCAGCGGCGATCTCAGCCACCAGGTCGTGGGCCGCGCCCTCACTGGCGAAGTAGTTCACAGCCACGGCCACACCCTGGGCAGCCAGGGACCGGGCCACGGCGGCACCAATGCCCCGGCTGGCGCCAGTGACGAGGGCAACATTCCCTGCGAGGGCCATGGGTTCTCCCGGATGGATGTACCTGATTCTCCGCCGATCACGAGGGGTGGCTCAAGCCTTTGTCTGTCCATTTTATCGAAATCAGCGAAGCCGATTTCGATCTGGCAAATCAAGGCAAGGTCGCCCCCAGCCCCCACCTGCCCATGCCATCCTGGCGGCATGGATCTTCAACTCCTCCTCGATGAGCTGGCCGCGGAAGCGGCGCCCCATGCGGCGCAGGGCCGGGTGGCGGACTACATTCCGGCCCTGGCGGCGGTGGATCCGGCGCGCTTCGGCATCGCTCTGGCGACCATGGATGGGCAGGTCTTCGGCAGCGGCGACTGGCGCGTGCCCTTCTCCATTCAGAGTGTGTCCAAGGCCTTCTCCCTGGCCCTGGTGCTGGCCCGGGACGGCGAGGACCTCTGGCGGCGCGTGGGCCGGGAGCCCTCCGGCAACCCCTTCAACTCCCTGGTCCAGCTGGAAGTGGAGAAGGGCATCCCCCGCAACCCCTTCATCAACGCTGGGGCCCTGGTCCTCATTGATCGCCTGCTCTCTCTCACCGGCGACTCGCTGGGCACGCTGCGGACCTTCCTGCGCACAGAGAGCGGCAACCCCGCCCTGGACAGCGACCCGGAGGTGGCGGCTTCCGAGGCCACCCACGGCCACCGTAATGCGGCGCTGGCGCACTTCATGGCCAGCTGCGGCAACCTGGAGAACCCCGTGGACACGGTGCTGGACCACTACTTCCGGCAGTGCGCCCTGGCCATGAGCTGCGAGGACCTGGCCCGGGCCGGCCTGTTCCTGGCCAACCACGGCCTGCGCGCCGACGGCTCACGCCTGCTCACCCGCAGCGAGTCCAAGCGCCTCAACGCCGTGATGCTCACCTGCGGCACCTACGACGCTGCGGGCGACTTCGCCTACCGCGTGGGCCTGCCGGGCAAGAGCGGCGTGGGCGGGGGCATCCTGGCGGTGCTGCCCGAGCGCGGCGTGCTCTGCGTGTGGAGCCCAGCCCTGGACCCCCACGGCAACAGCGTCGCCGGCGTCGAGGCCCTGGACCGCTTCACCACCCGCACCGGGTGGTCGGTCTTCTAGGTCATGGACTGCATGGCGTCCGAGGGCTCGACCCGGGCCTGGTCGTACTTCCGGCCGTCCCAGAGCAGCCAGGCGGACCAGAGGCAGAACAGGGCCACGGCCACGAAGATCATGGTCAGGCGCAGCCAGGGATCCCCGTAGTTCAGCCGCACCCGCACC
>CAITBU010000372.1 GCA_903890595.1 uncultured Holophagaceae bacterium
ATGAGCACCACTTCGTCGCCGATGCGGCCGAGGTTTTCTTTGGAGCTGGCACCGATGTGGGGGGCCATGAAGACGTTGGGGGCGCTCAGCAGGGGGCAGTCTGCGGGCGGGGGATCGCTGGGCCACACGTCGGTGCCGTAGGCCCGCACCTTGCCGCTCTGCAGGGCGGCGGTCAGGTCGGCTTCGTTGACGCACTTGCCTCGGCCGGTGTTCACGATGATCACGCCCTGCTTCATCTGGTCGATGAGGCCGGCGTTGATCATGCCGCGGGTCTCGTCCGTAAGGGGCGTGTGCATGCTGATCAGGTCGGCCTGGGCCGCGAGGTCCTCGAGGCTCACCAGCTCAGCAATGGGGTGCTCCTTGAGGAAGGGATCGTAGGCGATGACCTTCATGCCGAAGGCCTGGGCACGCTTGGCCACCTCGCTGGCGATGGCACCGGCGCCCACGAGGCCCAGCGTCTTCTTGAACAGCTCCGTGCGCTTCAGCTCGCTCTTGAGGAACTTGCCCTCCTTCATGGAGACATGGGCCTCGATGAGGCGGGCCGGGATGGCCACCAGGAAGGCCATGGCCATTTCGGCGACGGCCACACTGCTGGCGCGGGGGGTGTTCATGGCCTTCACGCCACGCTCGGCGCAGGCCTTCTTGTCGACGTTGTCCATGCCCACGCCGCCGCGGATGACCAGCTTGAGGGCAGGCGCCTGGGCCAGCGTCTCCGGGGTGACCTTGGTCTTGGAGCGCACCAGCAGAACGGTGGCCTCACCGAGGCGGGCCATGTCGTCGGAGACCTCTCCGAAGGGGGCCAGCCGCTTGGGCAGGCTGGCATCGAAAGCATCAGCAATGAGGATCAGCATGGTTTTTCTCCTTAGGGGTTAACCACGAAGACCACGAAGACCACGAAGAATGCTGCGAGCGAGTGTTTAACGTTCTTCCTTCGTGGTCTTCCCGTCTTCGTGGTGAAAGTTCTCTTTATTAGCCTTCGTACATGCGAACAAGCAACCCGGAGCGGAGCTTGGGCTCGAACCAGGTGGACTTGGGGGGCATGACTTCGCCGGCATCAGCGACGGACATGAGCTGCTCGAGGGAGGTGGGGTACAGGGCGAAGGCCACGGCACAGCCTTCCTTGACCCGGCGCTCCAGCTCATCCATGCCCCGGATGCCGCCCACGAAGTCGATGCGGGTGTTGGTGCGGGGGTCATCGATGCCAAGGAGGGGTGCCAGCAGGTTCTCCTGGAGGATGCTCACGTCGAGGCCACGCACAGGATCGCCGGCGGGGTAGGTGCCGGGCTTGGCCTTCAGCTCGTACCAGGTGCCGCCCAGGTACATCCCGAAGGTGGTGGGCACCTGGGGGTTGCGGGTGGTGGAGGGGGTGATGTCGAACTTCTCGGCCACCTGGGCCAGGAAGGCCTCCGGGCTGAGGCCGTTCAGGTCCTTCACCACGCGGTTGTAGTCCATGATCTTCAGTTGGTCGTGGGGGAACACCACGGCCATGAAGCTCTCGTAGGGCTCGTCGCCGGTGCCCGGGCCCTCGGCGGCGCGGCGGGCCTGGCCGTAGCGGATGGCGGCGGCGGTGCGGTGGTGGCCGTCGGCGATGTAGAGGGCGGGAACGCCGTTGAAGAGGTGGATCAGCTCATAGACCACGGTCTCGCCGGAGACCACCCACACGGTGTGGCCGATGCCATCGGGCGTCACAAAGTCGTACATCGGGATCTGCTTCCGGATGTCGTTCACGATGTGGTCGATGTAGGGCACGGCCTTGTAGGCCAGGAAGACGGGCTCGGCGTTGGCGGCCTGCTCCGTGACGTGGCGGGTGCGGTCGTCCTCCTTGTCCTTGCGGGTGAACTCGTGGCGCTTGATGAGGCCGTTCTCGTACTCCTCGACGGAGCAGAGCCCCACCAGGCCTGCCTGCACGTGGTCGCCCATGCGCTGCTGGTAGACGTAGAGGCAGGGCGTGTTCTCCTGGAATAGAGTGCCGTTGGCGATCAGGCCCCGCAGGTTGGAGACGCCCTTGGCATAGACCTCGTCGGCGTGGATGTCGATGCCGGCGGGCAGGTCGATCTCGGGCCGGCCCACATGGAGGAAGGAGCAGGGGTTGCCCTGGGCCAACGCTGCGGCTTCCTGGGTGTTGACCACGTCATAAGGAACGGCCGCCACCTTGGCGGCGAGCTCGGGCCGCGGACGGTGGGCGCAAAAGGGCTTCAGCTGAGACATGGTCACCTGCCAGGGAAGGGGCCCCCGCGGGGCCGCACAGGCGTCATTATTCCCCCATGACCGCCCCCTGGCGCATAACCCGGGCAGATTTTGACGAAAGTCCCTTTTTTAGGCCCCCTTGGCTCAGGCTTCGCCGAACTCGGGGCGGTGGTGATCCGTGAGCATGGCGGCATTCATCAGCAGCTCGGTGAGGGGCAGGTCCATGGTCCGTTCCACCCGGCAGGTCTCCACGAACTCGATGTCCGGCCGGTCCCAGCTGAGGATCTCGTAGGCGGCCCGGAGCCCCTCCTCGGCCTGGTAGGCGGCGTGGACCACCTCGCCCGCCTTGATGTAGAGCAGCCCCATGCCGGTCTCAGGCTTGACGGTGAGGGTGCAGGACTTCTTCTCCCAGTTGAGGAGCTGGAGGATGCTGTTCAGCCCGATGCCCCGGACCATGCCGGTGGGCTGAAACTGGGCTGCGCTCCGAATGGCCTCCATGAGCAGCGTCAGGCGGGGGGGCTTGGCCAGGATGCGGATGGCCCCCATCTGCAGGGGCGTGTTCAGGTGCTGGCTCTCGTCCAGGCCCGTCATGACGATGATCGGCACCTGGGGGTGGAGGCAGCTGGCCTTGGCGATGAGGTTGAAGCCATCCATCACCGGCATGTTGAGGTCCGTCACCAGGACGTGGACCGGCTCCCGGCGGAGGACGTCCAGGGCCTGCCTGCCGTCCTGGGCAGTGAGCACCCGGAACTCCTGCAGACCCTTGAGGCCGGCCCGGTAGAGGCTCAGCGTCGCCCGGTCATCCTCCACCACCAGGAGGGTCTTGGTGGGGGCATCGGAGTGGGTAAGGATGTGCTGGCGGCCAGGAAGGTCCATGGCCGAGGTATCGGCAGGCCAGGGGCCCAGTCTTTACCTTTCCTCCCCCTTGGGGATTTTGTGTGCGGGAGCCGGTTCTTTACCAAGGACGGCCAGGGCCTCCAAGGCGTCACCTGGGTGCTGGGCTTCCCACGCCACCATCCAGAGCGGCAGCTCGGCGTCCTCGTAGTCCCGCACCTTGCGGTGCCAGCTCACCAGGGACTGCACCATGGCGTCGTGGCTGTCCTCGGCCCGGGGTGGGATGTGGCCCTCCCAGATGGGCTCCCGGAAGTACTTCCGCAGGGTGGCCTCCGCGGGCTTGCCCCAGACGGCGTAGGTGCGGTCCAGGGGGCCGCCCACGGGCTTCCGGTTGAGGTGCTCGCCGTAGAGGTAGTAGAAGACGGCGTCCCCGTCGCTCCAGTGCCGCAGGACCCCGAAGGCGCCCTTCAGGAGGGTGTCCTGGAGGAGGAGGTCCACGGGCTTCTCCGTGCGGAAGTCCCAGGGTCCCACATGGGCATGGGCCACGGAGGGGTAGCCCACCTCGGTGATCAGGGTGGGGCGCTGGAAGCGGGCCGTGAGGGTGCGGGCCTTGAAGACGATCCACCACCAGGCGTCTCGGATCTGGTCCGGGGAGGGGTAGTCGTCGTACTTGGCAATGGGGTCGTAGGTGTTGATGCCGATCACATCCAGGCAGTCGCCAAAGGTGAAGGTGTCGTGGCTGTCGAAGTTCACGCTGTAGAGGAGCTTGCCCTTGAAGACCGTGCGGACCTCGGCGGCCAGGCGGCGCCACTGGTCCGGGAAGGGGTGGGTGGAGGCCATCTCGGTACCCAGGCTGTACCACTCGACCCCGCCCTCTTGGGCCAGCTCCGCCAGGCGGACATTGAAGGTCCGGTAGCTGGCCCACCACTGGTCCCAGTTCGCCGGCTCGATGTTGCCGCGCCACCACTCGGCGTTCTCCGCCTCGTCCCGCATGTTGAGGGTGGGGAAGAACATCATCCGGAGGCTCCGGGCCCGGGCCTGGCGGAAGGTCCGCCGGAGGCTCTCCTCCGTGGGGCTGGAGGTGGGGTGGCGGCCGACCTCATTGCTGGTGCCCTTGTCCATGCGGTAGATGGCCTGGAGGCTCACGCAGGTGGCGCCGGTGGCAGCGATGCGGTCCAGCTCCTCGCTGTAGTCGTAGTCCGGCAGCCCGGCGTACAGCCCCAGGACCATGCCTCGGGGCTGGGGCACCAGGGCCTTGCGCTGGGCCCGCTGAACGAAGACCAGGGTCAGCGGGAGGACCAGGATGGTCAGGAGGATGGCGAGGCGACGGATCATGCGGAGAGGCTCCAATCTTCAGCCTAGTGCACCCCGCCTGCAGGGTGTATAGCGATCGTGGTCGGCGGGGTGCACTCCATCGGGGCATGGCCCCTCTGGCGCCAGGCCACGCCTTGCGTGTCCTGGCTGTCACCCCTCTGGGGGCACTGCCGTGCCCCCAGACCCCCGCCACGTGGTGCCCCGGGCATCCGGCTCTCCTTGCGTGTCGGAAGGGCACCACTAGCGGCTGGTGATTGGAGATAGGAAATGCTTTTGCCATCGCGTGAACCGCAGGTTCACGCGTCTTCGGCGGGCTGGTCCTGTTCGACCCTCACCTGCACGATGCGGGTGCCTTCCATGCGGGTGACGGTAAGCCGGGCGCCTTCCACGGCCACGGTCTCCTGGGCCCGGGGCACGTGGCCCAGGCGGGCCATCACCAGGCCGCCAACGGTGTCGAAGCCGTCCCGCTCCCAGGCCAGGCCCAGGGTATCGGCCACGTCTTCCACGTGGACCTGACCCGACACCAGCCACACGCCGGGGGCCTGCTCCTGCATGCCGGTGGGGGCCTCGTGCTCGTCCTGGATCTCGCCGAAGACCTCTTCCAGTAGGTCCTCCATGGTCACCAGGCCGGAGACGCCGCCGAACTCGTCCACCACCAGGGCCAGCTGGGTGCGGGCCCGCTGGAGGTCCCGTAGCAGCTCCGCCACGGGCTTGCTCTCCGGGACGAAGTGGGGGGGCTTCAGCATGGACGCCAGGGGGGGCTGGGCGCCGTCCGGCACCTGCATCAGGTCCTTCACCAGGAGCACGCCGCGCATGCGGTCGATGCTGCCGTCGTAGACGGGCAGGCGGGAGTGGCGGCTGGTGGTAAAGGCGGCCCAGGCAGTGGGGATGTCGGCCTCGATGGGCAGGGCCACGATGCGGGTGCGGGGGGTCATCACCTCGCGCACCACCGTGTCGCCGAAGCTGACCACGTTGCGGATCAGCTCCCGGTCCTCGGCTTCGAGGATGCCTTCGGCCTCACCCTCTTCCAGCAGGGCGGTGACGGCCTCGTCGGTGGGCTCTTCCTCGTCGTCATCCCGGGCCCGGTCCTCGGCCCGCTGGCGGTGGATGACCCGGGCGATGGGATTCACCAGGGGGCCCAAGGCGATCATGACTGGCGCAAACAGGGGGAACAGGCGCTGCAGCCAGAGGATGGGGTCCCGGGCGGTGAGCAGGGCCGGCAGCAGCAGGTCCAGCAGCCAGAGGGAGAGCAACATGAGTACCGCGAAGGTCCAGCCGCCGCCGGGCAGGCCGGCCAGCAGGGGCCAGGCCAGGGCCGCCAGGGCCAACAGCAGGGCCTGGTTCCAAAAGCGCAGGGCCATGCCCAGGGCGCGAGGATGCTCCAGGAGGGCCGCCAGCCGGGCGTCCGGGATGGCTTCTTCTTCGAGGAGTCGCCGCCGCTGCAGGGAGGGCAAGGCCTGGAAGGCCGACAGCAACGCAGCCATGGCACAACGGTAGGTCAGCACCGCCAGGAGGGCGAAGATGAGCAGGGTGGGAGCGGGACTGTTGCCGGGATCGGTCATGACCCGATCTATATTACCTCGTTTACTTGCGAGACCGGATCAGGCGGGTGATTTCGGCGCGGGACTCGGGGCTGAGGGCCACCTTGCGGGCCTCGGCTTCGCGGAAGTATTCCTCCGGATCCCGGCTCAGGCCGTCCGGCGTGGCGGGCAGGCCCTTGCGGGCGCGGGCGGCGTTCAGGAAGACATAGGGCTCCTTGGCCAGCTCCGGGCTGCGCAGGAAGTGCCGGAAGGTGTACCAGCCGCCGATGCAGAACCACACGGCCATGACACTCACCGCGTAGCGCTGAAGGCGCCGCATGAGAATGGGGGTCTCCCGCACATTGCGCCAGGCGTGGCAGGCCCAGAGGTTGATGGCGATGAGGGCCGCCGCCAGCAGGAGGGTGCCGGTCCAGCCCAGGGTGCCCCAGTCCCAGCCCGTGAGGCCCACGAAGAACGGCGTCAGCATCAGGCCGAAGATCATGTTGAGGTGCAGCATGTAGAGCAGCAGGCTCTCGTGGCTGGCCGCCACCACCAGGTTGGGACCGGGCCACCGGGGCCGTAGCTTCTCTGCCACGCCCAGGGCCGCGCCACCCATGAGGATCCAACCCAGTCGGTTGAGGACGCTGGGGAGGGTGGTGTTGTGCAGGGTGGCGAGCTCGTTATAGGTCCAGGCCCCCATGGGCCCCTTGAGCAGCCAGGTTCCGGGGGTGGGCTGGATCCAGGTGCCCTGCCACAGCCAGGCCTTCTGGTAGGTGGACCCGAAGAGCCAGCAGGCAAAGCCCAGGGCCGCCAGGCCGGCCAGCCACTTGGCCTCGCTCAGGCGGGCCAGTCCGTCCTCGCCGGCCTCGGTCCGGCCCCAGCGATAGAGGCCCCCCAGGAACGAACCGAAGGCGGGGAAGGCCAGCCAGGGGAAGAGGGGGAAGAGGGCCTGGAGGCCCCGGTCGGAGTTGCCGTTGAGGAGGCCCCGGATGGGCAGCCACAGGCCGTCGCCCACACCGGTGGCCCAGACGTAGGGGGCGACCAGGCAGACCACCACGGCGAGCAGCAGGGCCACCCAGGCGTAGACCCGAGGGTGCCGGATGATGCGGGCCAGGGCCTGCAGGATCAGCAGGCTGAAGACGATGCACTGCAGCACGTCGATCTTGTAGATCTCCTTCTGCTTCTGCACCGTGGCCAGGACCGTCCAGTCGGCGAAGGTGAAGCCTGGGGCATGCAGGGCGTAGGCGCAGAGCAGGATGAAGCCCAGGCGCTTGGCCGTGTCGGGCCAGAAGGGCCGCAGGGTGCCGTCGGCCTTGAAGGTGCTGAGGGCCAGGCTGAACCCCGCCGCCATGGCGAAGCTGGGGGCCGGCAGGCCGTTGAGGAAGTTCAGCCACTCCGGCCGCAGACCCGGCGTCAGCCACACGTTCACCGTGTGCGTCTGGATCATGATGATGACGGCCCAGCCCCGAAGCTGGTCGATCCAGTCACAGCGCTTCGAGGGGGTCAGGTCGGTCCAGATCGACACGGCGAGCTCCTAGCTGGATTGGTTCCGCATGACACTGTGCTGCTTGCCATACAGGAAGTAGATGGCAAAGCCGATGGCCAGCCAGATAAGCAGCCGCCACCAGTTGGCAACGGGCAGGGAGAACATGAGCATGAGGCAGGTGAGCACCCCCATGATGGGCACAAAGGGCACCCAGGGGCAACGGAAGGGTCGCTCCGCCTCCGGGTGAGTCTTCCGCATGATCAGCACGGCAGCGCAGACGATGACGAAGGCCAGCAGGGTGCCGATGTTGGCCAGGTGCAGCAGGGCGTCGATGGGCAGGAAGCCCGCCAGGGCGCTCACGAAGATGCCCACGAGGATGGTGGACTTCCAGGGGGTGCGGAACTTGGGGTGCACATCACCGAACGTGGACTTGGGGAGCAGGCCGTCCCGGGCCATGGCCAGGAACACGCGGGGGCCGCTGAGCATCATGACCAGGAGCACCGAGGTGATGCCGCTGACGCCGGCTGTGGCGATGAGGCCCTCGGCCCAGCCCATGCCCTGCTGCTTGAAGGCCGTGGACACGGGGGCGTTGATGTCCAGCTGGTCGAAGCGGACCATGCCCGTGAGCACAGCCACCACGGCGATGTAGAGCACGGTGCAGACCAGCAGGGAGACGATGATGCCGATGGGTACGTCCCGCTGGGGGTTCTTGGCCTCCTCGGCATGGGTGGAGACTGAGTCGAAGCCGATGTAGGCGAAGAAGATGATGGCTGCGCCAGCCAGCGTGCCAACGGGAGAACCACCGGGGTCCACCATGCCCGCCACCCGGTGGCCAAAGAAGCTGATGCCGGTCCAGCCGAAGGGTGCGAAGGGATGCCAGTTGGTCGTGTTCACGAAGAAGGCGCCCACGGCGATGACGAAGAGCACGGCCGCCACCTTGATGGCCACCATGACCCCGTTGAAGGTGGCGCTCTCCTGGATGCCCTTCACAAGGATGGCGGTGATGATGACCACGACGATCACCGCCGGCAGGTTCATCACGGAGCCCGTGGCGATGAAGTGACCAGTCTTGGGGTCATACGCCCAGGGGGACTCGCTCAGCAGCTTGGGGATGTGGATGCCGATCTTGCTGACGGCGCTCTGGAAGTAGGCGGACCACCCCGTGGCTACGGCAGCACTGGACACGCCGTACTCCAGGACGAGGTCCCAGCCGATGATCCAGGCAAACAGCTCGCCCAGGGTGGCGTAGGCGTAGGTGTAGGCCGAGCCCGCCACGGGCACCATGGCGGCGAACTCCGCATAGCAGAGGGCGGCGAAGATGCAGGTGATGCCAGCGATGACATAGGACAGCATGAGCGAGGGGCCGGCGACGTTGTGGGCGGCCGCACCCGTGGCCACGAAGATGCCGGCGCCGATGATGGCGCCGATGCCCAGGGCCGTGAGCTGCACGGGCCCCAGCACCCGGCGCAGACGGTTCTCACCCTTGGCCTCTTCCAGGAGCAGGGCCAGGGGCTTGCGCGCGAAGAGCTGGGAGGTCTTTCGGGGCTCGTTGGACATGAAGGCTCCGTACTGTCCAGAGGCTGCTCCGGACGGAATTACCAAAGGGTGGTCCAGGGACTTCCGGCGATGCTAGCACTGAATCCACGTGGGTATGATGCCCCATGCGCCTGCCGGACCTGCTCGCCCGCCTCAGGGAAGTGCGGGGTTCCCTGCTTCTCTGCAGGGGCTGCCTGGGGCCTGCCGGGGTGGGGGCGGAAGCCGGTTTGTGCGCCGCCTGCTGGGCCGGACTCCTGGGCCTCCCCGAGGGCCGCTGCCCCCGCTGCGCCCTGTGCCACGG
>CAITBU010000373.1 GCA_903890595.1 uncultured Holophagaceae bacterium
GATGCCGCCGAGACCGCCTTTCAGACCTCCCGCAGCCTGGCGGAGGAAGCCCAGGCCCCGCCCACCGTGGCCCTGGCGTGGTTCTATCTGGCCGGCCTCGCCCGGCAGCGCGGCCACATCGACGAGGCCACCGCCCGCTACCATGCCGCCCGGCAGCGCTTCGGCCCCCTGGAGGCCAGCGACTCGGAGTACGGCGACTGCCTGGCGGGCCTGGCAGAGTGCGCCCTGCAGCGGCGCTCCCCCAGCCCGGCAGAGGCCGCCCGACTGCTGAAGGAAGCCACTGCAAAGACGAAGGCCTCCGACCCCTTCCTCCTTCGCGCCCGCTGGCGCCAGGCCCTCAGCGCCGGCCAGGCAGCCGCCGCCACCAAGCTCCTGGGGGAGGCCCTGGAGGCGGCCCGACGGGATCAGCCGGAAGTGTGCCGGGAGCTAGAAGCCCTGCGTACCCCCACCGCCCGCTGAACCCGGCACCTGGCTATCGGCCAGACACCGCGAAAAAAGACCCGCCACGATATTGCAATTCCGTGGCCTTAGGGGAGATCTTTGCTGGTCTGAATTGGCGAGCCAAGGCCCGCTGCGGTAGGCCATGGTAAAATTTCGAAAAACCACGAATAGCGCAAACCCCAGGAGTCGAATGCCTGAGTCCAGCCAGCCCGACACCCCTGATCATCCAGGAGGAGATGTGCTCCCGGCCCTCACGCCGGTGGGACGGTTCCGGATCGAGGGGCATCTGGGCCACGGGGGCATGGGCGAGGTCTACCGGGCCTGGGATCCTGTGCTGGAGCGGAGCGTGGCCCTCAAGCGGCTGCGCTCCAGCAGCGACCAGGATGTTGGAGCCCCCGAGCGCTTCCGCCGCGAAGCCCTGGCCCTGGCCCAGCTGAACCACCCCAATGTCTGCCAGGTGCATGACCTGGTCAGCGACCCCCTCGGGATCTTCATCGCCATGGAACTGGTGGAGGGCAGCACCCTCGACCAGGTGGCCCAGGACCTCTCTCTCAAAGAAAAGTTCGTCGTGATCCAGTCCGTGGCCCAAGCCCTGGAGGCCGCCCATGCCAAGGGGATCGTCCACCGGGACCTGAAGCCTCGGAACGTCATGGTCCACGAGCTCCAGCCCAATGATCCGCCCCGGGTGAAGGTGGTGGACTTCGGCCTGATGCGCCTCCTCACGCCCAACGCCCTGCTGGGTCGCCAGCTCACCCCGCCGCCGGTACCCAACCTCAGCACCCTGGAAGGTCACTCCGAGGATCTCGAGGACACGAGCCAGATGCCCGTCGGCGTGTGGTCACCGGGGAGCTCCGGACCCCACCGGCGCATGGGCACAGGGTCCAACTCCCCCAGCCAGCTCACCCAGAACGGCATGTTCATGGGCAGCCCCAGCTACGCCTCCCCTGAGCAGATTCAGGGCCAGGCTGTGGGGCCCTCCAGCGATATTTTCTCCCTGGGCATCCTGGCCTGGGAGCTGTTGGCGGGCGAGCATCCCTTCCCCGGTGAGGGGCGGAACCGCATGAAGGCCATCGTCCACGGCACCCGCCGGGAGCTGAAGGTGAAGGGCCTGCCCGCAGGCACTGCCGACCTCCTCAAGGCCATGCTGGAGACCCACCCCTTCAAGCGCCCCACCGCCGCCAAGGTGGCCGAGACCCTGGCGCAGCTGGCCCGGCCCCGCACGGTCCTGAAGTGGACCGCCCTCGCGGTGGCCGGCGCCCTCCTGCTGGCCGGGGGCGTGAACTACTTCCTGGGCCGGGGCATCATCGCCGATCTGACCCGCCAGCGGCCCGCCCGCCTGGCGGTGCTGCCCTTCAGCAACGAGACCGGGGATCCCCGCCTCGACACCGTCGCCCGCCTCATCCTCCCGGAGATGATGGAGTCCGGCCTCCGCGACCAGGCCCGGTTGGCGGTGCTGGACCAGGACCTCCTGGCCCGAACCCGGAAGGCCCTGCGGCTGGGCCTGGAGGGGCCCCTGTCGCCCGCCGATCAGGGCCGTCTCGCCGCTGCCCTCGGCACCCAGCTGCTGCTGCGGGGCCGGCTGGTCCAGGAGGGCAAGGGCGTCCTCGTCTTCATCTTTGATCTGATCGACGGCTCGGGCCGGATCCGCCATGCGGGCGAGGTGAAGCAGGCCGGGGATCAGACCGCCACCTCCCTGCCCCTGGCCCGGCAAGCCTGCAACACCCTCCTGAAGGCCATGAACCCCTTCAGCTCCACCCGCACGGTGTTGCCGGATTTGCCCGCATCCGCGCTGGCCGACTACACCCGGGGTTCTGAGCTGATGGATCGCGGCAACTTCAAGGAGGCGGCCCCGGCCTTCCTGGCGGCGGCTCTGGCGGCGCCGGACTATGCTGCGGCCGTGCTGGGCTACGCCCGTTGCCTCAGCCGCCTGGCTGACGCACCACCGGAACCTGTCTACCACTGGGCCCGCTGGGCGGCCCGGGCTCAGGGCAACCGGATCATCGAGATGAAGGCCCTGCACCACCTCTCCGTGCGCCACGGGGACCGGGGCCAGTGGCAGGCCTCGGAGAAGGCGGGCCGGGAGGCCCTGGAGCTGGCCAAGGCCCTCGGAGAGTCGGCCTTCGAAGCCGGGGTCCACGCCACCCTGGGCACCAACCTTCAACGCCAGCACAAGCCCCTGGAAGCCGAGGCCGAGTACCAGCAGGCCCTGGTCATCTACCGCGCCGTGGGTGACCGCCACAGCGCCACCCGGGCCCTGAACAACCTGGCCGTGTTGGAACGGGAGCGGGGCAACCTGAAGGGTGCTGAAGCCCGCTACCTGGACGCCCTCAAGACGGTGCAGGCCTATGAGGACAAGTGGGGGGAGGCCTTCATCACCAACAACCTGGGCGATCTGGCCCTGGCCCAGGAGGGCGGCCTCGACCGCGCCGAAGGTTTCTTCCTCAAGGCCCAGGCCATGCGGGCGGCCATGGGGGACGAGAACGGCATGGTCTACACCCTCATGGGCCTGGCCTCCGTGCAGCAGGCCAAGGAGGACTACACCCGGGCCGAGGGCCTCTTCGGCCAGTTCCTCGAACAGGCCCGCAAGACCCGCCTACGCCCCATGGAGGCGCTGGCCCTCTACAACCTGGGTGAGGTTAACCGCGCCGCCGGCCGCTTCGCCGAGGCCCGGAGCTACTATCGCCAGTCTCTGCCCATGCATCAGGAGCTGGACGACGCGGTGATGGAAGCCCACGGCCTGGCAGGCGAAGCGGAGTGCCTGGCCCGGGAAGGCCGCCGGGGCATGGCAGCCACCCTCCTGGAGCGGAGCCGCACCTTGTCTGCCGAGGACACGCCCTACACCCTGCGCGCCCAGGCCTGGCTGGCCCGCAGCGAAGGCCGCAGTGACGAGGCCCGCAGCCTGTTCACCCGAGCCCTCGCCGAGGCCCGCGTCCACGCTCCTGAGATCCAGAGCGAGCTGAAGGCCGCGCTGCGCTAGGGCATCAGCATCCCGCCGTTGACGCTCAGCACCTGGCCCGTCACATAGCCCGCTTCGTCGCTGGCCAGGAAGGCCACGGCGCTGGCGATGTCGGCGGGAGTACCCATGCGGCCCAGGGGGATCTGCTTGGTGAACTCGGCCTTCACCTCGTCCGACAGGCCGGCGGTCATGGCGGTCTCGATGTAGCCCGGCGTCACGGCATTGGCGGTGACGTTGCGGCTGGCCAGCTCCCGGGCCACGGACTTGGTGAGGCCGATGAGGCCAGCCTTGGCGGCGACGTAGTTGGACTGGCCTGCGTTGCCCATCTGCCCCACCACGGAGGCGATGTTGATGATGCGGCCATAGCGCTGCTTCATCATGGGCTTGGTGGCGGCCTGGATGGCAGTCCAGGCACCCTTGAGGTTGGTGTCCAGCACGGCGTCCCAGTCCTCCTCCTTCATCTGGATGAGGAGCTTGTCCCGGGTGATGCCGGCGTTGTTCACCAGGATGTGGATGGCACCGTGCCGCTCCACCGTGGCGGCCACCGCCGCCTTCACCGAGGCCGTGTCCGAGAGGTCCGCCGCGATCACATCCGCCTTGCCGCCCGCAGCGGTAATGGCGTCCGCCACTTCCTGCAGCTTGCCCAGGGTCCGCGCCGCACACACCACCGTGGCGCCCTGCGCCGCCAGCTGCTTGGCAATGGCCTCGCCAATGCCCTGACTGGCGCCCGTGACCAGCGCAACCCTGCCATCAAGACGGAACATGGGACCTCCAAAGGGATGAACGAACAGCATACCAAGGGCGGGTTGGGGAACCAGGAAGACGGCTGAGGCCAAACAAAACTGCAACCGCAGATGACGCAGATGGCGCAGATAAAACAGAAAGAAATTTTGACGGGGATAAGAGGGATGGACTGGGATGCAAGGCACTTCTGGCAGAGGTTGGGAGATTCCAGCTGGCACCCCCCGCATGGGCCCGCCGGAGGCGGCTTCCGGCTTTGCCGGAAGTCATCCCGGGGCGCCCCTGCCGCGCCTTTTGGGGGGCGCGACGGGGGCACCCCGGGATGGAAGCCCATGCTCAAGTTGGGGGGCAGTTATCCTCGTCCATCCCATTGATCCCCGTCAAAAAAATTCTTTTCTGAGCGCCCCGCCGGCCCTCAGATTCAGCCGCCCACGACGAGATTTTTGGGGTCCTACTCCCCCATGGCGCTCCAGTGGAGGGCGTTGAAGAGCAGCTTGAAGGTGTCTTCGGTCTGGGCGCGGTGCTGCACGCGGAAGCCGAAGAGCACCACCCGGCCCTTACCCAGCTCCAGCGCCACGGCGGCGGACTTGCGCTCCAGCTTCTCGGCGCCCTTGATCCAGCCGCTGGCCAGGATGTCCCGGGCGTCATCGGGATAGGAAGCGATGACGGCCCGACGGTTCTGGGGCGAGGCGGGTGAGGTCTGGAAGGCCAGGCGGCCATCCATGAAACCGAACGACGCAGCGGCCATGCCGTAGCCCACAGGGTGGGTGGTCTGGATCTGCATGTGCAGCAGCGAACCGGGGCAGGAGAACTCATCGCCACGGCCCCCGGTGAGGGTGTTGCGCACGGGTAGGGTCCACTCGTCCATGAGCAGCTCGGAGCTGGCGCTGAGGGCCACCACCGTGCCGCCCGCCTCCACGAAGTCCCGCAGCGCCTTCATGCCGTCCTTGCCCAGGCCGCCGCTGTACTCCGCGGGGATCTCCTCCACAAAGCGGCGCACGCCTTCGCTCTCGGAGCGCCCGCGCCCATCCAGCAGGGCGCCCTTCGCCACATCCGGCAGGACGATCACATCCAGGGCCTCGCGCAGCTTGCCGGCCTTCACATCCTTGGGCTCCAGGCTGCGGGGTGCGAAGCCGTACTGCTCCAGAGTCCAGCGGGTCCAGCCCTCGTCCATGGACACAGCCCAGGGCTTCAACAGGCCCACCCGGGGCGCCTTGAGGACGGCCTGTTTCACCTTGGGCTGCACCGCCAGGGTCGGCAGCGCCAGGTGCCTGGCCTCGGCGCTGCGACCCAGGTCCGGGGACACGTTCACCAGCACGGAGCCCGCCCCAAAGTGCTGGCCCTCGGCTTCGAAGGCCTCGAGCGCCACTGTGGCGGAGCCACCCTTCAGGACCTCGTTGAGGAGGCCCGCGGTGGCGGTGCTGCGACGGTCCAGGACGGCCACGCTCCCACGGCCCAGGAGGCCGCCCTTGGGCCAGTCCGTAGCCTCCAGCAGACGGGTGGTCCGCTGCTCGGCGTCACTGAGGCGCACCTGCTCAACCTTCACGCCCATCATCATGGGCAGGGTCCAGGCGGCCACATCGTAGGGAGCCATAGGCGCCACGCCGGCAGCGGGACGGGTCTCCGGGTAGCGTTGGGGTTCGAGCATCTCCTTCACGAAGCGACCCAGGGGCTGCGCTGTGGGCAGCAGGTAGTCGCCATTCTTGGCCAGGCGAACTTCGGCGCCATTCTCCGCCATCAGGTGCGCCAGACGGGCGGCGGCCACGGGGTCGCGCTGGTCGACCGGCAGGCGGTGGAAGCGGGCAGGATCGCCGGCCTGGATGCTGGCCTGGGCCATGCGGGCGCGGTTGCGCAGCAGGTCGGAGCGCAGGTTGGCGCAGGACTCCAGCAGGGCGTCCGAGGCGATGCGCTCGTAGTCCATGATGTCGCGCAGGCGCCAGGTGCCGCCCGGCCACGGATTGGGGAAGTTCACCTGGGCCTTGTACTCCACCAGGCCCTTGCTGCTCGCCGAGAGCTCGGAAGGGTCGATGTTGGCGGGGCTGGCGAGGCGGGCGGAAGCGACTTCCGTGAGCAGGCCCACCACGTTCTTCCACCAGCCGGTGTTCTTGGTGCCACCGGGCCAGTAGGCATCGAACATGGTGCCGTAGGCCACGCCAGCCTTGCCCGCCTCCTCCAGGCGCAGACTCATGGTGCTGCCCAGCAGGTCCACCGTGCGCCACACCAGGGGATGCACCTCCTTGGCCACGGGGTTGGCATAGGGCGGCACAAACATGCGCGGCCCGGTGGCGCCCATCTGGTGCTCGTCCAGCCACACCTGGGGGAACCAGTCGCGGTAGGCCATGCGGTTGATGGCGACGGTCTCCTTCTGCGTGAGCATGTACCAGTCGCGGTTGTTGTCGTGGCCCACGTAGGGGTGGTACAGCCAGGGCAGGCGGCCGCCTTCGTACTTGGTGCCCAGCTGCTTGCGGTAGTACTCGGTCTCCATCACCTGGCCGTCCGGGTTGATGCTGGGCATCAGCAGCAGGATGACGCTATCCAGGCGGCGCAGGGTCTCGGCGTCCTGGGCCGTGGCCAGGGCGTGGGCCCACTCCATGGCCATCTGGGTGGCACCGATCTCGGAGGCGTGGATGGCGCAGGTCACCAGCACGATGGCCCGACCCTCGTTGGCCAGCGCCTCCACCTGGGCCGCACTGAGGCCACGGGGATCCGCCAGCTTCCGGGCGATCTCCTTGTGGCGGTCTTTGTTCTTGAGGTTGGCCTCGCTGGAGATGACCGCCATGAGGAGCGGCTGACCGCTGGTGGAGCGGCCCAGGTCCTCAAGCTGCACCCGGGGGCTGGCCGCGGCCAGGGCCCGGAAGTAGGCCGTGATCTGACCGTAGTCCGCCAGGGTGCGGTCGGCACCAATGGGCAGCTTCAGGAACTGGCTGGGCGTCGGAACCTCTGCCCCCGCAAGTCCGGTAGCAAGGCAGACAGCGAGGATGCCAGTGAGGATGCGGCGCATGGAGCCTCCAGGGACGGATGCTCCATCATCGCTAGGTGAGGTATTCGGCGGGGGTTCTTTTTCCTGCTCATCGGCCTTGGTCCTCCAATTTGGGCCTTCAAAGATCTCCACTAAGGACACGAAGAACTGCCTCGAAGGAACACGAAGGGGCAGTCATCGCGCCCACACGGCCTCCGGGCATGGTGATACCCGAGAAACAGTTCTTTTGCCGGAGATGCACGGTGATGGACGGTGATAATGCGTCCTGGGTTGGCTTGCCCGTGGGGCATGGGCTCCATCTCGGGGCGCCGCTGCCGCGCCTCTTGGGCGGCGCGGCCGTGGCACCCCGGGATGACTTCCGGCCTCGCCGGAAGCCGCCTCCGGCGGGCCCATGCAGGGTGGGTCAGGGAGCATTCGTGTACTTCTTGCGCCCGCAGGGCGTCTTCGTGCAATTCGTGGAGCGCCTTTTCAGTGGGGGCTGGCCGGCAACCAGGTGCCTTCCCCCAACGCCCCTACTTCAACGCCTTCAGCCACGCCGCCAGGGGCGCGAGGTCCGCCAGGGGGGTGCTGTCGCCGTAGGTGGTGATGGCCGACGGTCCCGAGAGCTCGGCCAGGGTTCGCGTCTCC
>CAITBU010000374.1 GCA_903890595.1 uncultured Holophagaceae bacterium
ACCCCTCTGGCTGCCCACCCAGGCCATCATCTTCACGGGATCCAGGGGTGTCTGGGGACTCAGGCGCAGCTTGAGCTGGCCCTTGTCCACCGCCACCTCGGACACCGCCAGGACCTGGGCCCGCAGCTTCACCCTGAGTAGCTCGAAGAAGCGCAGGGTATCGGGGTCGTCCTCGGGGATGTGGCCGAAGCGGTCCTCCAGGTCCAGCTTGTAGAGCTCCAGGTCCCGCTCCTCGCGCAGCCGCGAGATGCGCTTGTAGGCCACCAGCCGCTCGCTGGCCTGGTCGATCCACAGGCGGCTCAGCTGGGCACCCGGTGCGAGGCCGTCCAGCTTCACGTCGAAGGTGCCGCTGGGCTGGCCCTGCAGCTCCTGGAGGGTCTCCTCCAGCAGCTTCACGTAGAGTTCGAAGCCGATGTCGTGGATGTGGCCCGACTGCTCGCCGCCCAGCAGGTTGCCGGCGCCCCGCAGCTCCAGGTCCATGGCCGCCACGCGGAAGCCCGAGCCCAGCTCCGAGAAGTCTTCCAGGGCCTGGAGCCGCTTGCGTGCGTCCTCGCTGATCTCGTGGCGGGGCGGTGTCATGAGGTAGGCATAGGCCGGCACATCGCTGCGGCCCACCCGGCCCCGTAGCTGGTAGAGCTGGCTCAGGCCGAAGGCGTCGGCGCGGTGCACGATGAGCGTGTTGGCGTTGGGTACGTCCAGGCCATTCTCCACGATGGTGGTGGCCACCAGCACATCCACCCGGCCCTCCATGAAGGCCAGCATCACCTGCTCCAGACCGTCGTCGCTCAGCTGGCCGTGGCCCACGGCCACCCGGGCGTCCGGCACCAGCTCCCGCACCCGTGCGGCGATGGCGACGATGGACTCCACCCGGTTGTGCACGAGGTAGACCTGGCCGCCTCGGCGCAGCTCGAACTGGATGGCGGTCTGCACCAGCTCATCGCTCCAGGGGGCCACCACCGTCTCGATGGCCAGGCGGTCCTTGGGGGGCGTCTCGATCAGGCTGATCTCCCGCAGGCCCGTGAGGCTCATGTGCAGGGTACGGGGGATGGGCGTGGCGCTGAGGGCCAGCTGGTCCACGTTGAGGCGCAGCTTCTTCAGCTTCTCCTTGTGGCCCACCCCGAAGCGCTGTTCCTCATCGACCACCACCAGACCGAGATCGGCGAAGGAGAGGCGGGCGCCCAGCAGCTGGTGGGTGCCGATGACGATCTCCACCAGGCCATCGGCGACCTCGCGCAGGATGCGCTTCTGCTCCGCGGGGTCCACGAAGCGGTTGAGCATCTCAATGCGGATGGGGAAGCCGGCGAAGCGCTCTTTGAAGGTTCTGAAGTGCTGGAAGCAGAGCACGGTGGTGGGGCACAGCACGGCCACCTGCCGGCCCTCCAGGGCCACCTTGGCGGCGGCCCGCATGGCCACCTCGGTCTTGCCGAAGCCCACGTCGCCCACCAGCAGTCGGTCCATGGGTCGGGGCGACTCCAGGTCGGCCTTCACAGCCTCGCTGGCCTCGATCTGATCCGGCGTGGGCGTGAAGGGGAAGTTGGCTTCGAAGGCCGCCATGTCCGGCCCGTCGGGCGGGTAGGCATGGCCCTTCTGCAGCTTGCGCTGGGCGTAGAGCTTGAGCAGCTCATCGGCCATGTCGCGGATGGCCTTCCGGGCCTTGCGCTTGACCTTGGCCCAGCTGGCG
>CAITBU010000375.1 GCA_903890595.1 uncultured Holophagaceae bacterium
CTCGATGCTGCCGGGATCGTACAGGTTCGACACGCCCAGGAGCTTCTCGGCGTGGTGGATGCCGTCGTCCGTGAGCATGACCTGGCGGTCCTTCTCGTCGACCTTGTAGTGCACGTCCAGCTTGAGCTTCGGCACGATGGCATCGATGCGGAAGTACTTGGAGGTGTCCTCTTCGCTGCTGCCGGCGATGATCAGCGGCGTGCGGGCCTCGTCGATGAGGATGGAGTCGACCTCGTCCACGATGGCGTAGTGGAAGCCGCGCTGGGTGAAGTCATCCAGGTCCCACTTCATGTTGTCGCGCAGGTAGTCGAAGCCCAGCTCATTGTTGGTGGCGTAGGTGATGTCGCAGGCGTAGGCATCGCGCCGCTGCTGGTCATCCAGGCCGTGCTGCACCACACCGACGCTGAGACCCAGCCAGGTGTAGAGGCGCCCCATCCACTCCGCATCGCGGCGGGCCAGGTAGTCGTTCACGGTGACCAGGTGGGCACCCTTGCCCGCCAGGGCGTTCAGGTACAGGGCCAGCGTGGCCGTGAGGGTCTTGCCCTCACCGGTGCGCATCTCCGCCACCCGGCCCTCGTGCAGGGCCATGCCACCCACCAGCTGCACATCGAAGTGGCGCATCTTCAGGACACGGCGGCTGCCTTCCCGGGCCACGGCGAAGGCCTCGGGCAGGATGTCGTCGATGGTGGCCCCAGCGGCCAGCTTGGCGCGCAGGTAGGGGGTCTTGGCCTTCAGGGCCTCGTCGCTGAGCTCCCGCATCTCGGGCTCGAAGGCGTTGATGGCACCGACCTTGGACCACAGCCGCTTCAGCTCCCGATCGTTCTTGGAGCCGATGAGTTTCTTGAGCAGATTTTCGAGCATGAGCCGTCCAGTCGGGGAAACCACTGCGGGTAAACCATCGATTGTAGCCTGGACCCGCCCCTTTGCCCATTCCGGGTGTGTGGAGCCAAGCATCCGTGGTTGCCCAACTTACCCTTCCAGGGCAGACTATGCGTTTGGATTCTGGAGAAGCCATGGCCCTCGAACGCACCTTTGCCATCGTCAAGCCCGACGCCGTCCAGGCCGGCCACACAGGCGAGATCATCGCCGCCATCGAAGCCAGCGGCCTGCGGGTCGTGGGCCTCAAGCTCACCCGCCTCACCCCTGCCCTCTGCCAGGGTTTCTACCACGAGCACGTGGGCAAGGGCTTCTACGCGGAGCTGGAGGCCTTCATGTGCGAGGCCCCCGTGGTGCTGATGGTGCTGGAGGGCGAGGGCGCCATCCTGCGCTGGCGCGACCTCATGGGCGCCACCAACCCCGCCCAGGCCGCCGACGGCACCCTGCGGCAGCGCTTCGGCACCCACATCGGCCGCAACGCCACCCACGGCAGCGACAAGCCCGAGAGCGCCAGCTTCGAAGTCCGCTACTTCTTCAGCGCCTTCGAGCAGGTCTAGGCCGGTTCAATCCAGGAGGGCCGCTTCCAGGGCGGACTCGCAGAGCTTGCGGATGCCGGGCAGCATGTCGGTGTTCGGCAGGCCCTTTTCGCTGAGCCAGAGGCCACCGGGCGGTGGCTGGGGCAGCTGATCCTCGGCGGTGCGGGTGCGCAGCAGGTGGCTGAGGTAGAGGCGCTGCTGGCCTTCGAGACCCTCCAGGCGCAGTAGCCAGGGGGTGGGCAGGCGGCTGGTGCGCTCGTCGAAGACCGCGGGCAGCACCGAGGGATCAATGAAGCGGAAGGGGATGCCCCAGGCGGTCTCCACCTGGGCCTGCAGCAGGGCCGTGGGCAGGTAGCCCGGCGCCCAGGGGATCTGGGCCGGCATGAGCAGGCCCCGGTGGGGGGAGTGCAGCGAGGGAGCCAAGAGCACAAAGGGGGTCGTGCGTCCGTGGACCAGAACCCCTTCGATGAAGGTGGTGAGGTGGACCCGGCCTTCGGCCATCAGCGCCCGCCTGCGGTTTCCAGTTCTTCGAGCAGGCGGTCCCGGGCCACGCAGACTTCGCCCACGGCGGCCTCGGGCTTGAACTTGAGGACCTCCTTGGTGCGGCGGTCACGGAGCTCGACGATGCCCTCCTTCAAGCCCCGGGCGCCCACAGTGAGACGCAGGGGGAAGCCCAGCAGGTCGGCGTCCTTGAACTTAGCGCCAGGGCTGAGGCCCTCGCGGTCGTCGTGGAGCACCTCAAAGCCCGCGGCCTCCAGGTCCTGCTCCACCTGAGTGGCCACCGCGGACACTTCGGGACTGGCGGGATCCAGGCAGACGAGGTGCACCTGGTAGGGGGC
>CAITBU010000376.1 GCA_903890595.1 uncultured Holophagaceae bacterium
GGGGTGGAGTAGGTGATCATGAGGGTGTCACCGCCCCCGGTGTCGAAGTAGGGGTCGGACCAGATGCCGCGTTTTTCCGCCAGGGGGCGGGTGGCCCAGGGCTGCTTCAGGTAGGCGTAGGCCTCGCTCTCCAGGTACATCTCGTCGACCTTGCCGTCCTTCCAGCAGACGTAGGGGATGAAGGGCCGACCCGGCCCGCGTCCATCGAACAGGGCCACGCTGAAGCCCTCGGTCTCCTTCGTCTCCTGGAGGGTCCGCCGCAGCAAGGTTTTGACCGTCTCCTGGCTCAGCTTTTCATCCACGGCCAGGATGCGGGCAAGGTCCTTGGCGGTCTGGCGAGGCAAAGAGAAGAGGTCGTTGACCAGGGCCGACTGGAACTGGGCTGTGTGGACCGCATCGCTCCGCATCTGCTGCAGGAGGGAGGCCCGGCCGTTGCGGTAGCTCTCGAATAACAGGAGGAGGAAGGGAACGCCCACCAGGAAGGCCAGCAGAATTTGAATGCGCTTGTTCAGGCTCATGGGCTTCATCCCGGTCACGGATCACTGCTGTTAATGGATAGGAGATAAATTGGGATTTCTTCAAAGCAGCAACCAGGACGGCGGTTCAATAAAACACCGCCAGCGTAATGACAAAGAGGGCCCCGAGCAGGACGGGCCAGAACAGAACCTTGGCGATGAGGTTGTCTCGGTAGTGGATCAGAGGGAACCGTTCAGTGGTGGCATAGAGCACCGAGTTCACCGAGACCCAGAGGATGGCGAAGTACTCCAGGAAGTAGATGTACTCCAGGTAGAAGACCTCTCCCGAGGCAATCCGGCTCCGGATGTCCACATGCCGGAACGCGATGACGAAGAGCATGGCCGCGCAGATGTTGAGGACGCGCCCAACCCCGGCCTGCGTAAAGCCCACGAGGCGTGCATCCCGACTGGCAATCATGACCAGGATGAACAGCAGAAAGGTGACGACCCCCAGGGGCAGCAGGTTGGACAGGCAGGCGTCCACGATGTTGCGGCGGATAGCCACACAGAAGAAGAGGGAGGGCAGATCCTCTTTGGCGAAGGCGCGGTCCACCCCGAAATTCGTATCAAATTTTAACTTTCGGAACTCGAAAGAACTGGCCTTCAGCTGCCAACCGGGCAGCTTCAGGTCCTTCGCCAGGCCTGGCAGTGTGGTCGGGTTTGCAAAGCGGTAGGCACTCAGATCGGGCACCAGCACCGTGTTGTGGTTCAGTTGCTTGTGGAGGATGCGGAGCTCAATCTGCTCGGTCTCGATGGGGTAGCGGGCGCTATCGAGGTGCTGGCGCAGAGTGGCCCGGAAGTGCCAGCGGACAAACTCGAACCCGTTCACCTTCTCCCGGTAGTTCTCGGCGATCTCCAGGCTCGTGGCATCGGCCAGGGTGAACCCGCGGAAGAGGTCGTCCTGGGTGCCAAGCTGATACTTCTGCCAGACGTAGCCCGAAACCATGAGGTCGTTGGCCGACAGGAAGGTGGCAGACTCCAGGTAGAGGCCCGTCGGTATATAGACGGGGGGCTCTGTGTGGTGCAGCTCGCAGGCCCGCGTGTAGGCGCCTGTGACGCTGTTCAGGGTGGCCCGATCCCCGATGGGGATGCCCCCGGTGTTGTGGGCCCGGTCGAAGCGGAGCGAGATTGACAGGATCTGGCCGATGGCCACCAGGAACAGAAGCGCGGTAACGATGGACATGCCCCAAAGCGACCGACTGCTTCCGCGGCCGACCGCCAGGAACAGGCCTGCGGCGCACAGCAGGAACACGAGTCCAGCCAGCAGGACCTTAATCTGCTGACGCTTCATGACCTCTGGCCGGATCGGCACGTCATCCTTGATGAAGGTGTTCTCGAGGGACCAGCCCGTGGCTGGCACGGGCGCAAAGATGATCCAGGAGGCCAGGCCCGTGGTCTGGCTCCGGTGCTCCAGGATGCCGGACTCCCGCTTGCTGGCCGCCGCAGCTAATAGCAGGCGGTCGGGGTCGTTGAGCTCGGCAGCCAGACCCAGCAGGGTCTTCCGCCCATGCACGAAGTCCGTTTCGGGGTGGTAGAGGTAGGATCCATCCGACTGCACCAGTGCGCCAAAGCCGCTTTGGCCCAGGTCCATGGATTCTATGATCTTCCGGATACCGTCCATGGAGATGTCCAGAGTGACCACCCCGAGTGGTGCCTTAGGGTCGCCCCCCGGGCCGCTGAAGGGGCGCGCGTAGGTGATCATGGTCGTCGCGGCGGCTTTGTCGAAGTAGGGCCGAGTCCACAGCGAGCCGTTGGCCATGGCTCGGCCGTACCACTCGTACTCGGGGCGGGTGTAGTCATAGGCCTCGTCCAGCCGGACGAAGGCTGTGCGCCCGTTCAGCCTCTGGAAATAAGCCGAGTAGAGCCGCTGGTGGCTGGCCCAACCGTAGGGGCGATAGGTCAGCGACATTCCGAAGAACTCAGGATTACCCTCCATCCCTGAGCGGAGACGCAGCAAGGCGCTGGCCTGGTCCAGCGTGCCTGCGTCCAGCTCCCGGGCGATGGCATCCACCTGGGCCATGGCATGGCGCGTGATCTTGTCGATGGCGGCCGTGCCCGCATTTGTGACCGCGATGAGCTGAGTTTTAGACGCTGCGGTGATGGCGCGCTGGTAGGTCCAGTGCTGATAAGACCACCCAAGGCCCAGCAAAAAACTGAGGATAAGCCCGATGCGCAACAACATGCGAACCGTGTTTGCCAGGGGTCCGACTGCCGGGTGGGCTGGGTGTGCGTCGTGGCTATCCATCCGGCAACCTCTTCCAAATGATAGCTTAGATAAGCCCGCGCGGTCTATGTAGAGGTTCCACAAAGACCCTGCCAGAGGCTCGGCAATGATGGCCCATCGCATTGTCGCGGAGCGTGGTTATTGCCACTCTTGTGTAGGTTGTTTTACGTAGGAGTATCGCGTTCCAACAATCGTCCGGGTCGGCCCTGAGGCGTGAAGGTCGTATTACTCTTGATGCAGTCCTGGGGGGAAACACCACCATGCCTCGTCGCCGTTATTGGTTCTCCCTCCCACTTGTGGCGGTGATTATCGGCACCCTGCTGGGGATCGCCTGTGGCGGTCACGAGCTCAGTCGGTTGCCTACCCTTGATGGCAGAGCACCCATCGTGGTGGCCCACCGCGGTGCTTCCGGCTACCTCCCCGAGGAGACCCTCGAAGCCTACGCCAAGGCCATCGAGCTGGGTGCGGATGTGGTGGAGATGGACCTCATCTCCACCAAGGATGGGGCCCTGATCTGCCGCCATGATCCCAACCTGGCCATCAGCACCGACGTGGCCAGCCACCCGGAGTTTGCCGGGCGGCGGAAGACCACCCAGGTGGACGGCGAGACCCAGACCGGCTGGTTCGCCAGCGACTTCACCCTGGCCGAAATCAAGACCCTGGGCGCGATCGCCACCGATGCGGAGCGCCCGCAACAGTACAACGGCCTCTACCGGATCGTCACCTTCCAGGAGGTCGTCAACCTGGTCAAGGCCCGCAGCGCCGCCACTGGTCGCAGGATCTCGGTCTACCCCGAGACCAAGAATCCCACCTACCATCGCGACCTTGGCCTGCCCCTGGAAGACACCTTCTTTGCTCTGGTTCAGGCCGCGGGTTGGAACAGCCGGAGCGCGCCGATCTATGTCCAGTCCTTCGAGCCGGGCAGCCTCAGGTACCTGCGGGCCAGAGGCCTCAATACCAAGATGATTCAGCTCATTGATGCCGACGATGTGGACCTCAGGACAGGTGCCCTCACGTTTGTCGCCCCCTATGACCGTCCCTACGACTGGACTCGGGCCGGTGACAGCCGTCTCTTCAGCGCGATGGTCACCCCCGCCGGTCTGGCCGAGATCAAGACCTATGCGGACGGCATCGGTCCCTGGAAGCGCTACCTCGTCACCGTCAAGGGCACCCTCAGTGCCAGCGGCAATGTGCTGGACTTGAACGGGGACGGCCTGATCAATGAAGCTGACGCAACCCTGCAGCCGGCCACCAGCCTCATCGCCGATGCCCACCGGGCCGGCCTCTTTGTCCATCCCTACACCTTCCGCAACGAGTCGCGCCGCCTGGCCCGGGACTACCAGGGCGACCCGAAGAACGAGTACCTCGCCTTCTACGCCCTGGGTGTGGACGGTGTGTTCTCGGACTTCACCGACACGGCCGTCGCCGCTCGGGACACCTTCCTGAATGCTCAGGCCCGCTGAGCTTCGGCGCCCCCATGGCACCCTGTCACCCTACGCGCTGAGTCCCAACTCAACGCAGCATAAGGAGCTCCCATGAGGTCGTGTCTTTCGAACAGCGGTGTGCGCCTGTCTTTGGTGTTGGGCTTCCTGCTCGTGGGGCTTCCGGCCACTTGCGCCGAGCCAACCCCCCAGAGCAAGGCCTCCGCAGGTGCCGAGTTCATCCCCGGGTTTCTCCCTGGCTATCTCGCCACGAAGGAGCTTCCGAACAGCCTGGCCCTGCTTCCACCTCCACCGGCCGCTGGTTCGGCCGCCCTTGCGCTCGATGAGGAGCTCAGCCGGAGAAGCCTGGCGCTGCGCGATACGCCGCGCTGGGTCCTGGCCACTTCCGACGCTGACCTGCACTTCCCGCACGCGGCCTCGACCTTCTCTTGCGCCTTGAACGCACCCATCACGGAGGTGCACACGCCGCGGCTGTACCGGCTGCTGCGGCGCACCCTGACCGACTTTGGCCTCTCCACCTATGCAGCGAAGAACCACTACAACCGCCCGCGGCCCTTCCTCTGGAACAAGGCACCCATCTGCACCCCCGCGGAGCACAAGGACGAGTACGACTACTACCCCAAGGAGTGGGTGTCTCCCTACATCGAGCGCCGTCGGAAAGTCGGCTGGGACCTCTACGGCCTGCTGGGCATCGGCAAGGCTGACCGGGACCGCATGGCCCAGCAGCAC
>CAITBU010000377.1 GCA_903890595.1 uncultured Holophagaceae bacterium
CGCGGACATTGCCCGGGAGCTGCTGCGCCACCGGCAGATGGTGAAGCTGCTGGGCACCTATGTGGAAGCCCTGCCGCAGATGCTGAACCCCGGCACGGGGCGGGTGCACACCCGCCTGCACCAGGCCGCGGTGGCCTCGGGCCGGCTGGCCTCCAGCGACCCCAACCTGCAGAACATCCCCATCCGCACCGAAGAGGGCAGGGCCATCCGGGGCGCCTTCGTGCCGGAGCCCTGCTGGGTCTTGCTGGATGCGGACTACAGCCAGATTGAGCTGCGGGTGGCGGCGGCCCTGGCCCAGGATCCCGTGCTGCTGGCGGCCTTCGAGGCGGGGGAGGACATCCATCGCCGCACGGCCTCCGAGGTCATGGGCGTGCCCATGGACCAGGTGACCGCGGATGACCGGAGCAAGGCCAAGGCCGTGAACTTCGGCCTGCTCTACGGCCAGGGGGCCTTTGCGCTGGCCGCCAGCCTGGGCATCACCCAGAAGGAGGCCAAGGCCTTCATCGAGCGCTACTTCGAGCGCATGCCCAAGGTGGCGGCCTGGATCGAGGGCGCCAAGGCCAAGGCCATTGCCGAGGGCCTGGTGCGCACTCACTGGGGCCGCATCCGCCGCATTCCCGAGCTGGAGAGCCCCAACAAGCAGTTCCAGGCCCAGGGCCTGCGGGAGGCCGTGAACACCATCGTCCAGGGCACCGCCGCCGACCTCATGCGCCGGGCCATGGTCCGCCTGCACCGCAGTCTGCAGGCCTCGGGACTCCGGGCGCGCCTGCTGCTGCAGGTCCACGATGAGCTGCTCATGGAGGCCCCGCCCGAGGAAGTGGAGCAGGCTTCGGCCCTCCTGAAGGACGCCATGGAGGGCGCCGACGACCTGGGCCCCCTGGGCGTGAAGCTCGCCGCCGAAGTCCGCACCGGCGCCAGCTGGCTGGCGTGCAAGTAGCATGGGCGAGGCCTGGGTTTTACAAACTGTCGGACCCTGACCAGCAGGGGTGGGGTTTTGCGGGTTTTTGTGCTGGCTTTAGGAGCCCAATGGTGACGATGGAGGCATCATTGGCGGGTCTGGCGCATGCGCCCGCCGTCCTTAACCTGAGCAGAGGAGCCCATCATGAGCCAGTACAACATCGCATGGCTGCCCGGTGACGGTGTCGGCATCGAGGTCATGGAAGCCGCGAAGATCTGCCTCGACGCCCTGAAGTTCGATGCGACCTACACCCACGGCGACATCGGCTGGGAGTTCTGGTGCCAGGAAGGCGAGTCCTTCCCCCAGCGCACCATCGACCTCCTGCATGCCAGCCACGCTGCGATGTTTGG
This sequence comes from uncultured Holophagaceae bacterium, assembly GCA_903890595.1. GTDB lineage: Bacteria > Acidobacteriota > Holophagae > Holophagales > Holophagaceae > Geothrix. The sequence continues at coordinate 1,309 of CAITBU010000377.1, forward strand.
GGCCATCACCTCCAAGCCCGTGAAGGACGCCGAGGCCGAGCTGATTCCCGAGCTGAAGGGCAAGGGGCTCATCTACCGCAGCCCCATCGTCCGCATGCGGCAGATGTTCGACCTCTACACCTGCCTGCGCCCCTGCAAGGGCTATCCGGGCAACCCCCTGAACTACAAGGAAGGCATCGACCTGGTGATCTTCCGCGAGAACACCGAGGACCTCTACTCGGGCGTGGAGTTCAGTCCCGTGCCCGATGAGTTGAAGGCCTGCCTGCAGAAGCTCAGCAAGCCCTTCGGCCACTTCGCCGACATCCCTGGCGACGAGTTCGCCATCACCTGCAAGATCAACACCCAGAAGGGCTGCGACCGCATCATCCGGGCCGCCTTCGAGTACGCCAAGACCTTCGGCTACCCCAAGGTCACGGTCATCCACAAGGCCAACGTGGTGCGGGCCACCGAGGGCATGTTCCTGGAGACCGGCAAGCGCATCGCCAAGGAATACCCGGGCATCGAGATGGACGACGCCAACGTGGACGCCATCACCATGTGGCTGCTGAAGAACCCCAAGAGCTACGGCGTCATGGTGGCCACCAACCTGTTCGGCGACATCGTCAGCGACCTGGCGGCCCAGATGGTGGGCGGCCTGGGCTTCGGCTGCTCCGGCAACATCGGCGAAAAGCTGGCGGTCTTCGAACCCAGCCACGGCAGCGCGCCGAAGTACGCGGGCCAGTACAAGGTGAACCCCATCGCCACCATCCTCGCCGCCAAGATGATGCTGGACTGGCTGGGCGAGACGGAGAAGGGCACCCGCCTCGAGGCCGCCACCGCCGCCATCATCGCCGAAGGCCAGGTCCGGACCTACGACATGGGCGGCAGCGCCACCACCCTCGAAATGGGCGAAGCCATTGCCCGGAAGCTCTGAGGGCTCTATGAGCGCTATCCTGATTCACGAAGTTGGTCCCAGGGACGGTCTCCAGGCGGAGGCGGGGGTGGTGCCTTCGCTTGTGAAGCTGGACTGGATCCGGCGGGTGGCGGACTCGGGGGTGGACATCGTGCAGGTGGGGTCCTTCGTGCGGGGGGACAAGGTGCCCCAGATGGCGGACACGGACGACCTGTTTCGCACCCTGGCGGGGGAGTCCCACCGGGCCCTGCTGTCGGCCCTGGTGCTCAACGACAAGGGC
>CAITBU010000378.1 GCA_903890595.1 uncultured Holophagaceae bacterium
AGTGCGGGGTTCCCTGCTTCTCTGCAGGGGCTGCCTGGGGCCTGCCGGGGTGGGGGCGGAAGCCGGTTTGTGCGCCGCCTGCTGGGCCGGACTCCTGGGCCTCCCCGAGGGCCGCTGCCCCCGCTGCGCCCTGTGCCACGGCGAGGGGGACTGTCCTGAGGCCACCGCCTGGGAACTGGGAGACGCCCTGTATGACTATCACGGCGGGCGGCCACCCCTGGGGGCCCTCCTGGTCCCTGGCATCAAGCGGGGTGAGGCGGGGTGGCGGCGGGCGCTCCTGCAGCGGGTGGCGACGGCCCCGCTGCCACCCTGGGTGGCGGCTGTGGACCTGGTCACCTGGGCTCCCGGCACCTTCCTGCCCCGCCTGCTGCGGGGCTTCGACCTGGGGGCCGAGGCGGCGCAGGTGCTCGCCCAGCGCCTGGGGCGGCCCTGCCAGCCCCTCCTGACGAAGGCCTGGCACCGGGGCCGGCAGGCCGGTCGCACGGAGACCCAGCGCCGCCGTCTGCCCCGGCGGGCCATCACCCTGCGGAGCGGTGCAACTCCCACGGGCGTCATCCTGCTGGTGGACGACGTGTGGACCACCGGCACCACCCTCCTGCGCTGCGCCCAAGCCCTGCAAGCCGGCGGCGCCGAAGAAGTGCGCGTCCTGACCCTCTTCCGGGCGCTGTAGGGGCTTTCCTGTGAGCTCGTATTCGTGCGAGAAGGGCAACAACTCTCGCAGAGGATGCGGAGATGGCTGAGGGTCGCAGAGGACAGCGGCGGGTACCCCCCGAGCCGGGGCCTCCAAGCGCTGCGGGCGGCTGATTCAAAGCCCTCAGCGCCCCTCCGCCCGCCCTCATCTTTTCTCTGCGAGAGTGGTTGCTTTTGCCAGGGGTGTGCTTAGAAGGAACAAGGGGGTGTGGTTGGCGTGTCTTGGCGCTTCCCTGAAATCCTGGGTGAACCGTCTATTGGGGAACCGGATTTAGCTCAGGGGCTGCCGCAGGCTGGCCGGGCCGCGGGCGGCGCGGATGTAGGAGGGGGGCCAGGGGGCTTCGACGCCGAAGAACTGGGCGGCACGCAGGGGCCAGCGGGGGTCCCGGAGCAGCTCCCGGCCCAGCAGGATCAGGTCCGCCTGGCCCTCGGTCAGGATGGTCTCGGCCTGGGTGGGGTCGGTGATGAGCCCCACGGCGCCCGTGGGAAGGTCCGCCCCAGCGCGCACGGCGGTGGCAAAGGGCACCTGATAGCCGGGCCCCGGGGCGATCTTCTGGGTGGGGACCAGGCCGCCGGAGGAGCAGTCCACCAGGTCCACGCCGAGGGCCTTGAAGGTCCGGGCCAGCGCCACGGACTGGGCCAGATCCCAGCCGCCCTCCGCCCAGTCCGTGGCGGAGATGCGCACGAACAGCGGCAGGGTCTCGGGCCATACGGCGCGGACCGCGGCTACGACCTCCCGGGCCAGCCGGGTGCGGTTCTCGAAGGAGCCGCCGTAGCCGTCGCTGCGGTGGTTGCTGAGGGGCGAGAGGAACTGGTGCAGGAGGTAGCCGTGGGCCGCATGGACCTCGACCACCTGGAAGCCCGCGGCCAGCGCCCGGCGAGCCGCCGCGGCGAAGGCTGCCACCACCGCGGCGATGCCGGCCTCATCCAGTGCCACAGGCGGGGCTTCCGCCGGGTCGAAGGGCAGGGCGCTGGGGGCCACCTGCGCCCAGCCTCCGGCGGCGGGGCTCAGGGTGCCGCTGCCCAGCCAGGGTGCTGCGTTCGAGGCTTTTCGCCCCGCATGGGCCAGCTGAATGCCAGGGACCGCGCCCATGGCTTTCATGAACTGCACCAAACCTGCGAGGCCCTCCACCTGCTCATCCCGCCAGAGGCCCAGGTCGCCCGGGCTGATGCGGCCCTCGGGGACCACCGCTGTGGCCTCGGTGATCACCAGACCCGCCCCACCCTGGGCCAGCCCGCCGTAGTGCACCCGGTGCCACTCGCCCACCACCCCCGCCACCGCCTGGTACTGGCACATGGGCGCCACCGCCACGCGGTTCGGCAGCGTGAGATCGCGCAGTTTTAGGGGGGTGAAGAGAAGTGGCATGGGGACTCCGTTGCTCAGAATGCGGCCAAAGCCGCATTCTGAGCTAGGGTAATGCAACCGATTTGGGCTCAGCAGGAGCGTTGGGTGGGGTGGGACGTGCGGGGTGGTTCCGGCGGGGCAACAATTTGGATTGTTGTGGATGATCGGGAGAGCCGGATCGCCAGCGTGGGTGCGCTTCTGGCCCAGATGGAGGGCGTGACCGTCACGGTGAAAAGACTGCAGACCGGGGACTACTTCATTGAAGAGAAGGCTGTGCTGGAACGGAAGCGTGTTCCTGATTTCCTGGAGAGCCTTTTCCACGGGAGGCTGTTCGCGCAGGCCCGGCGGCTGGCAGAGTCCCCAGTGCGGTCATTCCTGATTTTGGAGGGACCTTCTTCGGAATGGACCCAGCGCCACATCAAGCGGGAGGCGGTCCAGGGGGCGATGTTGACTCTTTCGGTTGTCTTCGGAATTCCTGTTCTGCGGTCCCAGGATGAGGCGGAAACGGCAAGGCTGATTCTCTACACGGCGCAGCAAATGCAGTCCGTTTCCAGTTCGACATGGCGCCGCCCTGGGCGCAGTCCCAGCGGCAAGAGGGCCCTCCAGATCAGGGTGTTGTCCAGCCTCCCACGGGTTGGGACCAAACGGGCCCTGCGCCTCTTGGACCACTTCGGCACTTTGGAGAAGATCGTCGCAGCGCCACTGGAGGAACTCCTCCTGATCCCCGGCATCGGCCAACAAACGGCCCAGTCGATCCACTGGGCCGTCCATGAGGAATGCACTTCTTACCACATGTGAATCGTGGGGCAACGCCCCGCGATTCACATCTCACAGCCCCAAAATCCTTCGTACCTCCGCCTCCAGCTGCCCCTCCCGGATCTCCGCCAGCTCGTAGCGGACGCGGGTCATGGGCTTGGTGACTTTCAGGACGCGGGTGAGGTCGATGGGGGTGGCGCTCAGCACCACGTCGCAGGGGGTGGCCTCGATGGTGGCTTCCAGGTCCTTCACCTGGTGCTCACCGTAGCCCATGGCGGGGAGGATGCCCTTGGCGTTGGGGTATTTCCGGTAGGTGGCGGCGATGGAGTCCACGGCGTAGGGGCTGGGGTCCACGATCTCGTGGGCGCCGGCGGCCTTGGCGGCCACCACCCCAGCGCCGTAGGACATGGAGCCGTGGGTGAGGGTGGGTCCATCCTCGATGACGAGGGCGCGCATCCCCTTCACCAGCTCGGGACGATCGCAGGTGACGGGGCTGTTGGCGCGGATGACGCGGGCCGTTGGATTCACCAGGGCGGCGTTGCGCTCGATGGCGGCGATGTCGGCTTCCCGGGCGCTGTCGCACTTGTTGATGAGGATGATGTCGGCCATGCGGAAGTTGGCTTCGCCGGGGTGGTAGGCCAGCTCGTGGCCGGAGCGCAGGGGGTCGGCGATGCAGATGTGGAGGTCGCTGCGGTAGAAGGGCAGGTCGTTGTTGCCACCGTCCCACAGGATCACGTCCGCTTCCTGCTCGGCGGCGCGGATGATCTGCTCATAGTCCACGCCGGCGTAGACCACGAAGCCGTTGTCGATGTGCGGCTCGTACTCCTCCCGCTCCTCGATGGTGCACGCGTGCTTGTCGAGGTCGGCGTAGCCCGCAAAGCGCTGGCAGGCCTGGCGGGCGAGGTCGCCGTAGGGCATGGGGTGGCGGATGGCCACCACCTTCTTGCCGAGCTTTTTCAGGATGTTGCTGATGGTGCGGGTGGTCTGGCTCTTGCCGGCCCCGGTGCGCACGGCGGTGATGCCGATGACGGGCTTGGTGGAGGTGAGCATGGTCTTGGCCGCGCCCAGGAAGGTGAAGTCGCAGTCATGGGCGATGCAGAGGCTGGCGAGGTGCATGGCGGTGGCGTGGGGGACATCCGAGTAGGAGAAGATGGCCTCCTCGATGCGCTCGCGGTGGATGAGGCTCACCAGCTCGGACTCGTCCACGATGGGGATGCCCTCCGGGTAGAGCCCACCGGCGAGGACGGCCGGATAACGGCGGCCCTCGATACCTGGGATCTGGGTGGCGGTGAAGGCCACCACCTGGAAGGCCGGATTGTCCCGGAAGACGGTATTGAAGTTATGGAAGTCCCGCCCAGCGGCTCCCAGGATCACCACGCGTCGTGTCGCCATGACACCATGC
>CAITBU010000379.1 GCA_903890595.1 uncultured Holophagaceae bacterium
CCAGGTGCCCTCCAGCAGGCCCACCGCGGACTTCGGACCCCAGACCACCAGGGGGCCGACACCGATCTGCCGGAGGAGGCGCAGCACCGGCAGCTGCATGGCGGCGTCGCCCACGAAGCGGGGCAGGCGGAGCCAGGTGGCCTGCTCGGGGATCACAGCCATGGGGCCACCGCCTCCCGGAACCGGGCCGCCGCATCATAGCCTCGGGTGAGGGCAGTGCCGAAGGCGTGGGCCTGGCGGCGCTGGTCCTCCCAGGCCACGGGGTCGGCCAGCAGGGGCGCCAGGCGGGCGGCAGCAGCCACCAGCAGGCCCTCGGGGATGCTCTTGCGGTCGTCGGGCTTGGGGATGAGGAAGCCGCCCTCACCATCCCGCAGCACGGTGCCGATACCGCCCACGGTGGGGGCCAGCACGGGGACGCCCCGCTCCAGGGCCTCGATGAGGGCGAGGGGGAAGAAGCCCTCGTTGCGGCTGGTCATGGCGTAGAGGTCCAGGGCGGCAAAGGCGGGGCCCAGGTCGGCCTGGGGTCCCAGGCGCAGGGTGCGGTCCCGCAAGGGCGAGGTGGCCAGGCGGGCACCGAGGGCGGCCGTGGTCTCCGGTTCCTCCCGACCCGCAAACAGGAGGCTCACGTCGCCGAGGGCCTCCGCGAGGCGAACGACCCCGGCGGGGTCCTTGCGAGCGTCGATCTGGCCCACATAGCCAACGATGGTGCCGTCCTCGGGGAGGCCCAGCTGCCGGCGGGCGGCACGGCGCTCCTGGGCTGTGACCGCCCGGGCCTCGGGGCGCAGGTAGAGGGGGTGGATGAGCGCGCAGGGGGCGGGGCTCAGGTGCTCCCGCACGGCGGCGGTGAAGTCATAGGTGCAGAGCCAGCGGTCCACCAGGCTGCGGATGCCCCGGTACTTGCGCAGGTGGCGCTCGTAGTGCTCGTGAAGGGTGACGGCCACGGGCAGGCGGACCCCCAGGCGGGCCAGCCAGGGCAGGGCCCGCTGAACGCCCTTGTGGTTGCAGACCACCAGCAGGTCCGGGCGGGCCTGCTTGAGCCAGCGGAAGGCCCCCCAGGCCCCGGGGAGGTGCAGGACTTCGGCCACGTTCGGGTTCCGCTCGCGAAGCTCAGGCTCGATGTCCCGCTTGCCCGGCTCCTTGCGGAACAGGACGGTCACCCGGACGGGCAGGTCGGCCAGGGCCGCCACCTGCTCGATGAGCACCCGCTCTCCGCCCCCGAAGGACAGCTTCCGGTGGGCGAACACAACATGCTTCACGGGACTCCTGGAATGGGTCCAGGATAGGATGACTGACCCCTGCCGTCACATCCCCGGGCCAACTCTTCCACAGGTTGCCATGTCCCTTGCCTCGACCCAACGGATCCTGCTGGTGGAGGATGAGCCCGGCCTCAGGGAGGTGCTGACCCTGGCGCTGGAGGGGGCGGACTTCCTGTGCGAGGCCACCGCCGGCCTGGCGGAGGCGCAGCGGGCCTTGCAGGAGACCACCTTCGACGGGGTGCTGTCGGACCTCAAGCTCAAGGACGGCTCCGGCATCGAGCTGCTCACCTGGATGAAGGAGCAGGGCCTGGCCACGCCGGTGGTGATCATGACGGCCTACGCCACCACCGAGACCACCGTGGAGGCCCTCAACCAGGGAGCGGTGGACTTTATCACCAAGCCCTTCCGCCACGAGGACCTCATCGCCACCCTCCAGGGTCTGCTGGCGGCGGCGGTGCCCGAGGCTCCGCCCCCCCAGGACCTGGGGGAGCTGGTGGGCGTGGGCGTGATGATGCGGAAGATCAACGCCCTCATTGGGAAGGTCTCCCGGGCCGACACCACCGTGCTGCTCACGGGGGAGAGCGGCACCGGCAAGGAGGTGGTGGCCCGGCTCATCCACCGCTACTCGGACCGCACCAAGGGGCCCTTCGTGGCCGTGAACTGCGGCGCCCTGCCGGAGGCCCTGCTGGAGAGTGAGCTCTTCGGCTACGAGAAGGGGGCCTTCACCGGGGCCACCACCCTGAAGCGGGGCCTCTTCGAGGAAGCTGGGGGGGGCATCCTGTTTCTGGTCGAGATCGGCGAGCTGCCCCTGTCCCTCCAGGTCAAGCTGCTGCGGGTGCTCCAGGAGCGCAAGGTCCGCCGGGTGGGGGCCACCGAAGAGCGGCCCGTGGATGTGCGCCTCATCGCCGCCACCAACCGGGACCTCCAGGCCCGCACCCTCTCCGGGGCCTTCCGCGAGGACCTCTTCTACCGGGTGAACATCCTCCAGATCGAGATGCCCCCCCTGCGG
>CAITBU010000380.1 GCA_903890595.1 uncultured Holophagaceae bacterium
CCTCAGATGGACTAGCCTGGGGGCAGTGCAGGGGTTCTATATGCCGATTCTTCCCAAGTCCAAAGCCATTGTCCTCCTCTTGGCCCTGTCCGCCCTTCTGGCAGCGGCGGGACTGCCCCTGCGGGCGGCAGAAGCGCGGATTGTCGCGCTCCATGGCCTCGAGACGGCAGAAGTCCGCAGCCAGGGCTTCACCCTGCTGCGCGCCCAAAAGGTCCATCTCTATGCCCGAGGTGCTGGCCTGCAGGGCCTGGTGCCTGCCCGGGAGGACAGCCCCCTCTTTGCCAGCGGCTGGCTCCTCAATGCGGCCACCCGCGAGGTGGTCTGGCAGATGGATGGCTCAAACACGCGCCGGGAAGGTGCCCACCGCATCGCCGATCAGTATCTCGACCTGCCTGCAGGCAGCTACGAGGCCTACTTCGCCAACCATGCCTTCGCCCAGGGTGTCCTCCTCGCGCAGTGGAGCCGCAACGTCGACCGACGCCAGGTGGAGGCCAAGCTCGCGGAGCGGCCCCGCGGGTTTCTGGCGGCCTTCGGCGCCGACGAGGGGGGCCTGCTGCGTCAGTGGCGACGGCAGGTGGGAAGCTATGGCATGGAGCTCTATCTGCCCTCGGGTGAGCCGCACGAGGTGGTCACCTTCGAGGCACCCCTGCGGTGGGCCAACATGGCCATCACCCTCGCCGCCACCGGGGATCGGGGAGCGTGGCACCAGGCCTTCAAGGTCCACCGACCCGTGGACCTCCATGTCTACGCCGTGGGGGAGGGCACGCAGCGCCGCATGAGCGACTACGGCTGGATCCTGGACGTCCGCACCCGCCAGCGAGTGTGGGAGATGACCCCGGAGCGGTCGCAGTTTGCCGGGGGCGGACCCCGCAACCGGCGCCAGGTGGAGACGATTCAGCTGCCGCCGGGGGACTATGTGGCCACCTTCGTGACCGACGACAACCACTCGCCCGCCGACTGGACGGTGGCACCGCCCTGCGACCCGGGCCGCTACGGTCTGGCCCTCTCGCTGCCGCGCCCCGGGGATGCGGGTGCCCTGTCCCTGCGAGCGCTGCCAGAGCCAGGGCCCGTGCTGGCCGAGCTGGTGCAGGTGGGCAATAGCCAGGACCGCAGCGCACCCTTTGACCTGACGGTGAGCACCGCCGTGCGCATCCATGCCATTGGTGAGGCCGGCAGCCACGCCATGGCGGACACGGCCTGGATCGAGGATGCCAGCGGCAAGCGGGTATGGGAGATGCTCAAGGAGCAGACCCACCACGCTGGCGGCGCCAACAAGAATCGTCTGGCGGAGGCGCGGGTGACGCTACCAAAGGGGCACTACACGCTGCGGGTAAGGACCGACGACAGCCATGCCTATGGGGCGTGGAACAGCGCTCCCCCGAGAGATCCCGAGCGCTACGGCGCCACGGTCTATGGGGTGAAATAGCGCCCTTTTACGGGCTCAGGGCAGGTCCTTCCCGGTGGGGTCGTGGGGCAGGCTGCCCCGGGGGGAGCGGAAATAGGCGTAGGGCGTGGCGAATAGGAAGTTGGACACGCGGCTGGTGTAGACATCGGCGTAGCGCTCGATCTGTCGGGTGAGGTGGCTCTTGTCGTTGCCGGCGCGGGTGAGGAGGCCCCACCGGGGGTTGACCAGGGCGGTGCTGGCCTGGGCCAGGGGCCCGATCTCGGCGTCCAGGGCCACCAAGTGCCCCCGCAATGCGTGCACGGTGGCTTCCAGGGCCGGGACGGTGGCATCCGGTGCAGGGCCGTACCCACCGCGCTGCCGTTGGAGGTCCAGGCGGGCCTGAGAGAGGCCGGCCTCCAGGCCCTCCTTTTTGGTCATCAGGGTCAGGAGCTGCTGGTCCGTGGCCCGGAAGGCCTCCAGGGCCCCCACCTCGGACTCCAGCTCTCGCAGCACCAGCGCCGTGCGCCAGCTGAGGGTGCGCTTGCTCATGTGCACATCGCCGAACATGTGGTCGCCCACGTAGAGGATCTCGTCGCCGGAGATGCCCAGATCCCGCTCCACCTGGGCCGCCGACCCGCCGAGGTAGAGCCCACCCCGGCGCAAGGTGCCCTCCAGCGGCCGCAGCAGGCCCGTCTCGTCCACCACCTCGAAGAAGGGCCCGGCCTCGGTGAAGAAGGCGGGCTTGCGGGCGCTGACCACCACGATGTCGAAGAGGTCCCGCCAGGTCATGCCGGACGGCAGGTGTCGGTCATAGGCGTGGGCCATCATCCGGGAGGTGAACGTCCACTCGGAGTTGGTGATGAGCAGCAGCTTCTTGCCGGCGGCCTTCTGGTCCAACAGGGCCAGGGCGGCCTCGGGATCCTGCACCACGAAGCGGTCGGGGTCTGCGGCCACGGCGGCCTTCAGGTGGCCCTCCAGGTGCTGGGCGTCCACCCGGGCGCGGATGTGCCGATAGAGGCTGGCGTACTCAAAGGGGCGGGGCAGGGCGCCCCGGTCCAGCAGGTCCACCGCCTGGGCATAGAGACAGCCCTCGGACAGCGAAAAGAGCGTATTCAGGAACACCCACCGGGGCTCGCTCAGGTCCACCAGCACCTGGCCGTAGGCCGCGCGCTGCTCGTGGAACTCCAGCATCCGGGTGCCGTGCATGGCCCGCTTCACGAAACCGAACCGGTTGGCCTTCACCAGGTTGCCCAGCTCTATATCGATCACCAGGCCTCGGGTCACCATGCCCGGGTCGAACTCGAGGCCCGCTACGGGCCAGCCCTCGGACACCAGGCGCTCCCGGGCCTGGGCGTGGACCATGCGCTCGAAGGCCTCGGCCTGGTAGTCCACCAGGGTGTAGTCCATGTCATAGCCGATGGCCCGCACCGACCGCAGGTTGAGGGTCCGGTTGCAGAAGATGCCCCGGTGGCGGGGGGCGACGGAGTGGTCTGCGCTGGTCATGGCCCAGGATACCAAGGTGGCTCCGGGGCCGTGGCGGCCATGCGATCCTGGTGCCGCCAGGAGAGCCCATGTTCCGTCTGCTTCGCGTTCTGACCACCCTTGTTGTCCTCGCCGCTCCGGCCTTGGCGGCCGAAAAGCGGGCCTTCCACCTCGAGGATCTCCACCGCCTGAAAGGCCTCCAGCACCTGGCCCTCAGCCCCGACGGCAAGCGCCTCGCCTTCGAGGTATCCACCCAGGATCTGCGGGCCTCCACCCGCAGCACGCACCTGTGGGTGCTGGAGACCGCCACCGGGGCGACCAAGCAGCTGACCTTCTCCGGCAAGGCCGACACGGCGCCCCAGTGGTCCAAGGATGGCCGCACCCTCTACTTCCTCTCCACCCGGGCCGAGGGCAGCCAGCTGTGGGCCCTGGATGCCAGCGGCGGCGAAGCCCGCAAGGTCACGGCCTTTGCACCCGGTGTCGGCGCGCCCAAGGTGCAGCCCAGCGGCGGCGTGGTGTTTGAGGCCTCGGTCTTCCTGGAGGCCATGGCCGATGGTGCCCGCCACAAGGAGCTGGAGACCAAGCTGGAGCAGGGTCCCGTCCAGGCCCACCTGGCGGACAGCCTGCTCTACCGGCACTGGACCGGCTGGCGAGACTTCCAGTACGCGCACCTCTTCACCAGCACCCCCGAGGGCAAGGTGCAGGCCCTCACCGCCGGCAAGCAGGACTACCCCGGCTTCTGGCAGACCTGGGACCTGAGCCCCGATGGCAAGGAGGTCTGCGTCACCACCAACACCGACGCCGTCCCGGCCCGCAGCACCAACAATGACCTCTTTCTCATCGCCCTCGAGGGCGACCGCACGCCCCGCCGCATCACCGGCGACAACCCGGCCGCCGACAGCGATCCCAAGTACTCACCCGATGGTCGCTTCATCGCCTACAAGCTGCAGACCAAGCCGGGCCACGAATCTGACCGCTTCCGCCTGGCGGTCTACGATCGCGCCAAGGGCACCCGCAAGGTGCTCACCGAAGCCATCGACAACTGGGTGGACGCCTTCCAGTGGTCTGCCGACAGCACCGCCCTCTGGTTCACGGTGGAGGAGAAGGGCCGCTGGCCCCTCTTCCGCACGGAGGTGGCCAGCGGCAAGGTCACGCGCATGCTGGAGGGCCTCAGCATCAAGGAGTTCGCCGTCAGTCCTGATCAGAAGGCGGTGTTCCTCGCCAAGACCCGGGTGGGCGAGCCTGTGGAGCTCTGGCGGCACACCTTCGCCTCGGGCGAGACCAAGCGCCTCACGGACTTCAACCAGGCCCTGGCGGCGGAGGTCGACTTTCGTCCCGCCGAGGAGCAGTGGGTGAAGGGGGCCGACGGGAAGGACATCCACGTCTTCCTGGTGAAGCCCCACGGCTTCGATCCGGCCAAGAAGTACCCCCTGATCCTCAACGTCCACGGCGGCCCGCAGATGATGTGGTCCGACACCCTGCGGGGCGACTGGCAGGTCTACCCCGGTGCTGGCTACATCGTGGCCTTCCCCAATCCCCACGGTTCCACCGGCTATGGCCAGGCCTTCACGGATGCCATCAGCGGCGACTGGGATGGCAAGGTCATGACGGACATCGAGAAGGTCGCTGACCACCTCGCCAGCCTGCCCTATGTGGACCAGGACCGCATGGGCGCCATGGGGTGGAGCTGGGGCGGCTACGCCATGATGTGGCTGGAGGGCCGCAGCACCCGCTTCAAGGCCCTGGCGGCCATGATGGGCGTCTACGACCTGCGCTCCATGCACGGCGCCACCGAGGAGCTGTGGTTCCCGGAGCACGACCTCACGGGGACACCCTGGCAGCAGGCGGCGGCCTACGACCGCATGAACCCCAGCAGCCGGGTACCGGCCTTCAAGACCCCCTGTCTCGTCATCACCGGCGAGCGCGACTACCGTGTCCCCTACACCCAGAGCCTGCAGTTCTTCACGGGCCTCCAGGAGATGGGCGTGCCCAGCCGCCTCATCGTCTTCAAGAACGACGGCCACTGGCCCGACCCCCTGAAGTCCATGCCCGTCTACTACAACGCCCACCTGGAGTGGTTCCAAAAGTACCTGGGTGGAAGTCCGGCTCCCTGGAGCACCGAGGACCTCATCCGCAACCAGGTCTTCGGTGGTGCTGCCAAGTAAAAAGTCTGGACAGACCGAGGCCCTCAAACCCACTGCCCACGGGCATTTCCGCCCTTGGGGTGGTGTCTAGATTTTTCTGCCTGTAGCGCAACATCTGCGCTGCAGAGGGTTGCTGTCAGGAAGCATTGGACTTGGGCTTCCCCGCTACGGGCTGGGCGCTTAGAGGACCCAAAAGTCCAAGCTGCTGTCGGTTGACAGGCTTTTTTCGCATCTGACGCTAAGGGCTTGAAGGACCCTGCGACGGATCCGCCCGTCTGTGGAGATCCCCATGGAGCCCGGACTTGGGCTCCATGCCCCCCACTTCATTGCCTGCCAAGGAAGGCCAGCGCCATGACTCCCAGCAACCGAACCTTGCGATCCTCCGGTTACACCATGCTCGAGCTGATGCTTGTCATGGGCATCGTCGGCATCCTATCGCTGGCCGGCGTCAGCCAGGTGCGAACCCAGAACAGCGGCGCCGTCCGCGGCCTGCTGGATGAGGTCGAGGGGGCCCTCGCCAACGCCCACCAGGCGGCTGCGGCCACGGGTCGGGATGTGGCCATTGTCACCTGGGGCACCTGGGATGCTGGGGCCCCGCTGGTGCTGGCCCACGGGGATGCCGTTGCCCTTGACGACGGAGCCATCAAGACCGCCGCCACAACCCTGCTCGGCGGTGGCGCACCCAGTGCCCCTGTATCCGTGCCCTTCCACTTCCAAGCGGGCGACCGCATCCAGGCCTCGGCCCGCATCGTGAGCCTAGCCTCCGATCAGTGGACCAACGTCATTCAGGAATGCAGCACAGGCACCAACGTCAGCATCAACGATGTAGCCCCCTTTGCTGGCAGTGGCGGCATCATGCACGGCCTGGTTACGGACAACAATCTGCTCTTCCCAGGAGAGGACCACCGGGTGCTGGTCAGTGGCAGCAGCCGGCGCTTCACCTCCACCTTCATCATCCCCATCGTGGGCACCACCACCTCGGGCAGCGCCCTGCCGGGCGGACCCATGGGGCTCATCGTCGTGCTGCGGAACGGGGCCGCCATCTACAAGTTCTACAATCCGGGCGTCCGGGATGGCGATGGCCAGTGGCGGCGGATCTGATGATCACCACCGACCCCCACCCCCGCAGACCGCTGGCTCAGGCCGGGTTCAGCATGGTGGAGATGCTCATGGCCGCCTTCATCATGGCCGTGGGCATCCTGGGCCTGTCGGCCCTGCAGGTGATGGCCCTCAAGTCCACCCGGGGCAGCCGCAGTCTGAGCACGGCCATCCTGGTGGCC